>SKYX01000130.1 GCA_007127655.1 Desulfonatronum sp. | reverse complement strand
CAGGACGTCGCCGGGCTTGGCCGGGAGGGTTCCGTCCTTGGCCAGGAATTCACCCTCGCCTTCAACGACCAGGATCGAAAGCTGACCTTCAATGTCGTGGGAATGGATGGGCAACTGCTGCCCGGCTCTGAAGTTGAAATTCAGAATTTTGAAGTAGGGCGAATCGTGCACCAGAAACTTACTCAGCCCCAGGTCGTTGAAACCATTCGCCTCGAACAGATTGATTTTCTTCATGACGGTACTCCTTGGTTTAGAGGTGTTTTTCTTTTGCTTTGGTCAACGCGAACCGTTCTTATAAAGGCTGCATGCCCTTGAACTCCGCCCTGCCCTGCGAGGCGATTTGGCCTTGGCGGGTAATCACGATTTCCTGGTACGGGATACGCTTGCCGGAGACAATCAGGGCCTGACGGACGATTTCGGCCAATCCGGCGCAGCAAGGCACTTCCATGGACAGCACGGTAATGCTGTTGATCCCGGCCTGGTTGAAGATGTCGACGAAGCGCTCGACATAACTCTGAGCGTCGTCGAACTTGGGGCAGCCGAGCATGATCACCTTGCCGGGCAGCAGTTCCTGGTGCAGGGCCGGGTAGGCGGCCGGAGCGCAGTCCGCGGCCACCAGAAGATTCGCGCCCTTCAGAAACGGGGCGTGCGGAGGGATCAGCCGGATCTGGACCGGCCAGTGGGTCAATGCCGAGGCCGGTTGTTCCGAGGAACGTGGTCCTGAAGCGGCCGAAGACGCGCTTGGCCCGGGCTTGCCCGAGGCAAAGGAGGCCATGGCCGAGCCAGGGCATCCGCAGCCCAGGGTTGGGATCGGTTTCGGCTTCAGGTCGGCTTGGGTTTGCTCCGCGGCCTTGAGTTCGTGCAGCCGCTCTTCCACCGCTTCTTCGTCAAACGCGTCGGCCTCGCGTTTGATCACCGTGATGGCGTCCTTGGGGCAGGTTCCCAGGCAGGCGCCCAGGCCGTCGCAGTATTTCTCGGCCACCAATTTGGCCTTGCCGTCAATGATTGCAATGGCACCTTCGGCGCAGCCAGGCACGCAGATGCCGCAGCCGTCGCACAGGTCTTCGTCGATGCGTACGATATCTCTCATTTCTCTCAGTTGATTGGTCATGATTCGGCTCTCCTTGTTGTCGCGGTTTTGTGGTCGCGCCAGACGAGTTTCCCGTGCGCATGAGAGCTGTATGCCGCATTGCGGAATCGGCCGCCTTGATCTGGGTCAAGTTTGCATCACGAAACGCCATTTCAAAAATAGTCCACATCCCGAGCCTATCCTTATAACATTAATATAATTGTTTAATTTTTCGCAGTGTCGTCTCGAATCAAAAAAATCGTGTTTTTGCAAACCACAGAGGCTGAGGGAGGCGACTTCGAGGTTATGCTTGAGATCAATTATCTATGCAAAACAAGAGCTTAAAAGCCTACGATGCTCTTTGGCGGCCTTTTGGGGTTTGCTTTTTAGCCTCAAAAAAGCCCCGATCCCCGCGTTTCGCCCATCAGCTTCACCTCGGATCGTGGTTTCGAAAGGTCCGTCGTTTGCCGGCTATGGAAACTTTCTGCTTTAATTTCTGAGCATTAAAGCCTGTGTCTCGTCTTTTTCATCAGCAGCCAGCACACCATTTCCTTCTCTCCCCCTTGTGTTTTTCAACGTTTCGGAGCAAATGGCCTCATCTTTTCTCGCCTCCCTCGGATGTCGCCCGTGGTGATGTCAAGGTAACCATTTTATATCAAGTGGTTACATCTTGGGAGCCGCGCATGTGGATGTATCATTCCGGAACGATCTTCCGGAGCATCACGAGGCCAATTCATGGAAGAAATCATGGAAATGGACAGCGAGCCTCCCGCTCTATTGCGCGACGCGGGCATCGGCTCTGGACCGGAGTCCGGGTTCACCGGGCTGCTGGACGGCGTGATCGGCCAAACACTTGGCCGTCCCTGGGGTGGATTAGCGACACGGAAATCCACGAAACCTTCCTTCCCTCTCAATCCTCGCTCCGCGGCCTTTCTGGCCAAACACTACCCTCACGCCAAGCCCGGCCAGTGGAACGACTGGCGCTGGCAACTCAAGCACCGGATCACCTCCCTTGATGAGCTGGAACGGATGCTCGTCCTTTCCGACACGGAGCGCGAAGCTTTGCGTCCGGACCTGAGCATGTTGCCCGTGGCCGCTACGCCCTATTACCTCAGCCTGGTGGATACTCGCGACGCCGCCGATCCCTTGCGGCGGTGCGTGATCCCGACCATGGCCGAACACCATGTCCTTCCTTGTGAACAAGGCGATCCCTTGGCCGAGGAGCACGACAGCCCAGCCCCGGGATTGGTTCATCGCTATCCGGATCGGGTGCTCTTCCTGGCTACGGATTACTGCTCCACCTACTGCCGGTACTGCACCCGCTCCCGGCGCGTCGGGCAGGGGACGAGTAACGGCCAGGGGCTGGCCCAGGATATGGCCCAAAGTCCGGGCCGCTGGGAACCGGCCCTGCGCTACATCGCCCGCAATCCCGTGGTGCGCGACGTGCTGATTTCCGGCGGCGATCCCCTGACCATGACGGACCACGCCCTGGAGTACCTGCTCCAGCGGCTGCGGGCCATCCCGCACGTGGAGATCATCCGCATCGGGACCAAGGTTCCCATGGTCCTGCCCCAGCGGGTCACCACCAGCCTGGTCCAGATGCTCAAGCGCTACCATCCGCT
>SKYX01000012.1 GCA_007127655.1 Desulfonatronum sp. | reverse complement strand
TTCGAATTTCGTTACCGCCTGGAAGGGCGGCCCGAGCACGCCCTGTATCGCCATGCCACGTACCCGACGGGTTTTTTTGATGACCAATTCAAGGGGCGCCATCTTTCCCTTTCAACCAGCTAAGTCCTCCCCCCTCGGCTTCACTCTCCTGGAACTGATCATCTCCATGACCGTGATCTCCATGGTCGTTGTGGTGGTCTATTCGGCGTTTTCCATGGGGGTTCGAGTTTGGGAGCGCCAGGAGCTGGATAACGAGGGCGTCCGCCGGGAAGAGGTGCTGTTGCGCTTGCTGGATCGTGATTTCGCGGATATTGTCCCCTACAACACGCACTGGCAGGCTGCCCCGCTGTCCCTGTTCGTCGGTGCGTCGCAGACGCTCTTTTACGTGACCCGGAACGGCTTCGCGTCGCAGCGCCGGGACGGACGGGCACTGTTCTTCGGCTGTTTTTTCGTGGCCAGGGATGAGCAGGGCGGGATGGGACTGTATCTTTACAAGGTTCCGGAACCCAGTCCTGATTTACTGGCCGAAATACGCCGATTTACCGGAATGAGCCAAGGGATGCGCGGATCCTTCGTCCTGCCGGACCAGTTCAGAAACGATGCCGTGCTCATTGTCGACGGGTTGACGGAGGCGTCCTTTTCATTTGCCGCGGAGCCGTTTACGCTGTTCGCTGGTTCGCCGGAGGAGGAATTGGGGGGGATTCGTTGGGACGAGGATGCTCTTGAGCTGGAAGACTGGGCCGAGGAAGCCCCGCCAGGGCGGGTTCTGTTGAGCTATCAACCCGAGGGTCGGGCACTGCTGCATGTTCTCCTGATCCCGGGCGTGGGAAAGATATGAAGGGGCCGTTGCCGGCGGACCGGCCTTGTGGCGACGGCCACGGGGTTGCGTCCGGATCCGGCTTTATCCTGATTGCCGTACTCTGGGTGACCATGCTCTTGTCCATTTTTGCCTTGAACTACGCCACCACATCCCGTCTTGGGGCCCATCGGGCCCTGACCGGAGAGCGTTTGCTATCGGAAAATCATGTCTTGCTCTCCGCTGCGGCAATGGCGGAGCAGAAGTTGCGCGTCTATCTGGCCAACCAGGAACACTTGGAGCAGCTTGCCGAGACGGAGCCGGAAGCTGATTTTTCCGAGATCAGCGCAAGACTGTTTTATCCACGATATGAAGCATATGAGCTGGAGGTGGGGGATTACAAGGTTGCGGTGCGGATGACTGGCGAGTCCGGAAAGTGGAATGTGAACACGGCCAACGAGACCCTGCTGGAAACGATCCTGATCGCCTGCGGCGTGGAGTTCGGCACGGCCACGACCGCGGTGACCAACTCCATCCTGGACTGGATCGACGACGATGACCTGCGACGTCTCGAAGGGGCGGAAACCCCCTACTACATGAGTCTGGAACACCCGTATCCCGCCAAAAATGCCCCTTTGCAAAGCATTGAGGAGTTGTTGCTGATTCGGGGCATCGACGCCGATCTGTTCCAGGGCACGGATGAGCATCCGGGCTTGGTGGACTTTCTGACAATTTCCGGCGACACCCAAAAACTGGACATCAACAGCGCCTCCCCGCGGGCCATGGCATTGATCCCGGGAATTCGCCAGGAGACCATTGACGTCATCATTGAACACCGCTCCGGGGGCCGGATCAGAAACATGTCCGATCTGGCAGCGCATTTGGATGCCCTGGACTACGACCAGGTGGTCGAGCATTTTGACGTGATTGGTTCCGGCAACGTGACCATTGAGGCCCGAGTCCTGGATCCGGACACCAATCGCCCCGGCCGCCCCCTGCGGGTTGCAATTGCTCTGTAGGCTTCTGATACGACCATGTTCTCCTCACTCCTCTCCTTGTTCTTTCCCTCCTCCTATCCGTTGTTTCTGCCGGCGGACAAGATCACGGCCTATGCCAAAACACCCTACTTCGGCATTGCGCGCCCTCCCGGGCCCCGCGTTGAGGTTTTGCCCACCCAGAAAACCACGGCCCAGGCCTATGCCCAGATTCGCAAGGACTTGCGCCCAGGGGGGGAGGACGCCTGGGAGCTGGGGTTGCCGTTGAAATGTTTTCACCTGGTCAATATGCATCTGCCCGCCGCGGCGGACGACAACCTGGAAGAGGCCGTGCGCTATGCCATGCTGCGGCACATGCCCTCAGATACCGGCCTGCCATACCTCGCCTTTGCCCGGATCCCCGGTGGCGACGAACTGGAGGTTTCCGCTGCCTACGTTGACGAACTGGAGCCGATTTTAGCGGCCCTGGGCCAGGCAGGGATCCAGCCGGCTGGGATTTTCCCCGCCTTGGCCTACGTGGCAGCGTCCCACGGCGAATCCGGGATCTACGTCAGCGGGGGGGAGGGCACGGGCGAGGTGGTGGTTCTGGAAGAGGGGCGCATTGTTTTTCATGGCTGGGATGAGGGGCATGATGCGTTGAGCGTGGAGAATTTTCTGACGACCATCCGGCCCATGCTGGAGAACCGTACCCAACCTCCCAAGCGGATTTTTACCTGGGAGTGGAGCCTGGAGGAGGAACGTCTTTGCGCGTGGCTGGGCATGAACCAGGCAGCCGTGCAAACGGTTTCCCCGGTTTTTTCCCGCAAACTTCTGGAAGCTGCCCCTTTTCGGATCAGCCTCGTGCAGCCGGGTCTGGTCCGGCGGCGGAAGCTGGCCTTACGCTTTCGGGTTGCCGCGGCGGCACTG
>SKYX01000323.1 GCA_007127655.1 Desulfonatronum sp. | reverse complement strand
AGGGCCTGCATGAATTCGTCGTTGAACGGCGAATACACGATCACATCCTGGGCCTGGGCCGGAACGGCGGTGAAAAACAGGACAGTCAGCAACAGCAAAAACGTACGCATGGAACCTCCTTGGAACTTTGAGTGGTAATAAAACGGATAGACGGATTTTGTTAGCTGGACTCGGAGGGATAAGGGTCCAACACTGATTCATTTAGCAGCTAAACGACGGTATAAAAATGCGAAGATGTATCAAATTTGTGACGTTTTCGTGACGGCATTGAAATCGGAGGAGAGTCGTCACGGATGCAATCCTCTCTCACGGCGTTTGATTCAAGCAACGTCAAAGCCTTCTGTCATCAAATCGTCAGCAAACTGTCGTCTGTTTGAAACAGAATCAGGGCATAGAGGATATATACACGATCCGTGTCGAGCATCGTGATCGTGAACTGGTGTGTGCCAATGCAATCCCTGGAACTTCGAAAGCCATTGCCGGAAGAGAAACATGTCGGGAGGTGAATTGATGGGTGAGAAGCGAACCCGCAAGATGATGGAAGAATTTGAGGATCTGCGCTTGGACATTGGGCGGCACCAGAGAATCTATTCCGGACTGGTCCGGGCCGTTGTCCTGGACTGGGCCGGGACCGCGGTGGATTTCGGCTGCATCGGCCCCACGGATGTGTTCCGGAAAGCGTTCGCCGCTTTCGATGTGGCCGTGGATACCGAGGAAATCCGGGAGTTCATGGGCTTGAAGAAGATCGATCACGTCCGGGCAATGACCAGGATGGTGCCGGTCATGGCCCGCTGGAGACAGGTCCATGGCCGCAATCCAGACGAGCAGGACGTTCAGGCCATCTATGCCAAGACCGAGACCTTGATGCTGGAATGCATCGCTGATCATGCCGAGCCGATTCCCGGAATGCTGGATCTGGTGGCGGCCCTGCGGGCCCGCGGCGTGCGCATCGGCTCTTCCACCGGATACACCAGGCCCATGCTGGATCTGCTGATGGCCGCGGCCGGGCAACATGGCTACAAGCCGGACACGGCTGTCTGCTCCACGGATGTGCCCGCCGGACGACCCTACCCGTGGATGTGTTACGCCAATGCAATCGCACTGGAGGCCTATCCCCTCTCGGCCATGATCAAGATCGGCGACACCGTGGCCGATATCGAGGAAGGACTGAATGCGGGGATGTGGACCATCGGCCTGACCATGTCCGGCAACGAACTGGGGTTGACCCGGGCCCGGGCCGAGTCCCTGGATGCGACCGAACTGAACACGAGGCTGGAGGTCATTGCGGACCGCTTTCGCAAGGCCGGGGCGCATTACACGGCCCGGGGGGTTTGGGAGGTACTGCCCCTGATTGAGGTCATTGACGCCCGTCTCTCCCGCGGGGAACGGCCTATTTGATTCCAGACCGGAAAAGAACGCACAACGTTGATCAGCCTCAGGGAACCGCAATGGGACCCTCTGACCTGCCCGGCAATCCCCGCATCCTGCTGCCCCCTCGGCCCACCATCAGGAATAGCCTCTCAGGTCGCTCATTTCCCGTATGCAGCGCAATGCCCCGCAATGCCCATGTAAACAGGTTTCTTGAAGTCCACTCACGGAGCCCTCTCAGAGACAGCTTCGATTGACCGCCAACCTCTTGAAGTCTCTTGAAATCACTATGACCAAAGTCACAATCATCGGCGGCAGCGGGGTCATTTCCTCATGACCTTTCCCGAGCCACCCAGCTCCCGACGACCTCACCGACGTCACTGAGAAAAATGCCCTGATGGAGATGGACGGACACTGGGTCATCCACCTGGAAGGGAAGATCCTTGCCGCCCAGGATCCGGAAGGTGGTTTTTCCGCATACTACTTGAAATTCCAAAGAGTTTCCCAGGAAACTGCGCAGGATCACCACTCCGTTCAGGCCAGAGGGCGTTTTGCCGGCAACCAGGCCGGCTTCCTCGGGTCGCACTGCCAGGAGCAAGCCCTGGCCAGGATGCAGCGCAAGCTCCGTATGCACCACAATGCTCTCCCCTCCCGGGACCACCAAGGTCGCCGCGCTGCTTGCCCAGTCCCGGACAGTGGCCGGGAGATAGTTCACCGCACCGATGAAATCCAGGACGAACCGATTCCTGGGCCGGGCATAGATCTCTTCCGGGTCGGCCACCTGGAGCACCCGGCCCTGGGACATCACGGCGATGCGGTCGGACATGGCCATGGCTTCTTCCTGATCGTGGGTTACGTAGAGGATGGGCAGGCCTGTTGTCTTTTGGATGTGCTTCAGCTCGGCGCGCATGGATTCGCGCAGCTTGGCGTCCAGGTTGGACAGCGGTTCGTCCAGCAGCAGCACAGCCGGATTCATGGCCAGGGCCCGGCCCAGGGCCACCCGCTGCTGCTGGCCGCCGGAGAGCTGGCTGGG
Organism: Desulfonatronum sp.; assembly: GCA_007127655.1. Taxonomy (GTDB): domain Bacteria; phylum Desulfobacterota; class Desulfovibrionia; order Desulfovibrionales; family Desulfonatronaceae; genus Desulfonatronum. Next base: position 297 of record SKYX01000323.1, on the reverse strand, counting down.
CATTCGCGAGGCCATGCCGGGCATGTCCAGGATTTGCAGCACATGCGCCACTCGATCGTTGATCCGTGATCGAGGTTGGTTTCGCACACGCATGGGGTAGGCGATGTTCTCGAATACGGTCATGTGCGGCCAGACCGCGTAGCTCTGGAAAACCATGCCGATGGGCCGCTGGTGCGTAGGGATGTTGACGCCGGCTTGGCTGGAAAAAACCATTTGGTCCCGGATGCGGATCTCCCCCGCGTCGGCCTGTTCCAGCCCGGCCACGCAGCGCAGGGTCGTGGTCTTGCCGCAGCCGCT
>SKYX01000006.1 GCA_007127655.1 Desulfonatronum sp. | reverse complement strand
TACCCGTACCCCCTGCGCAGCGTGCCCTTCGAGGACATCGTCCGCATCCACGCCTCATCCGGCACCACGGGCAAGCGCAAAGTGCTCTGCTACACCCAGCAGGACATCGACGACTGGCGGAACATGTTCGCCCGCTGCTACGAGCTGGCCGGGCTGACCCCGGCGGACCGGGTCCAGATCGCCGTGGGCTACGGACTGTGGACCGCGGGGGCCGGATTTCAGCTCGGGTGCGAGCGGTTCGGAGCCATGGCCGTGCCCCTGGGGCCTGCCAATTCGGACATGCACTGCGAAATGATGGTGGACATGGAAACCACGGTCTTCTGCGCCACGGCCTCCATGGCCCTGCTCATGGCCGAGGAGCTGCACCGCCGGGGCCTGATCGACCGGGTCAAGGTCTCCAAAATCATCCTCGGCGCGGAACGACACGGCGACTCCATGCGCCAGCGGATCAAGGAACTGCTGGGCGTGGAGCACATTTTCGACATCTACGGCCTGACCGAACTCTACGGCCCGGGCACGGGGCTGGACTGCGTGCTGCACCGGGGCATCCACTACTGGGCTGACTACTTCATCCTGGAAATCCTGGACCCAGTCACCCTGGAGCCGGTCCCACCAGGTGAACCCGGCGAAATGGTCGTCACCACTCTGCGCAAACAGGCCGCCCCGTTGATCCGCTACCGCACCCACGACCTCAGCCGCCTGATTCCCGGCGCATGCCCCTGCGGCGTGGGTTTTCCGCTGCATGATCGGGTCCTGGGCCGCACGGACGACATGTTCATCTACCGGGCCGTGAACATCTACCCTGGCCAAATCGACGACGTGCTCAGCCGCATCCCCGGCCTGGGCAGCGAATATCAGATCCACCTGCTCCACCGGGACGACGGACGGGATATCATGACCCTGAAGGTGGAACGCGGACCCAACGTGGACGCCTTCGCGGACAAGGACCTCGCCGAGACCGTGGCCGGAGAAATCCGCCGCAAAATCATGGTCCGCTCCCAGGTCGAAATCCTGGATTACGCCGCCCTGCCCCGCACCGAGCGCAAGAGCAAGCGGGTCTTTGACCACCGGGAAAGCGTGTCCAGTTTTCTGGACCAGACCAAGACCGGGTGAACGTGATGAGCGCAGCTTCCCAAGCCCCTTCAGAGCGCCCCCTCTACCGCCATACCCAGCGCGGCACCCTGATGATCGCAACTTTCGTATTGGCCGGAGCTTTTGTCCTGCATCAGCTGATCCAGGGCGGAGCCTCCTGGCTTTGGGCGATGCTGATCCTAGCCGTGGCCGTCGGCTTCACCTTTTCCAGCCTGACCGTGACCATCACCTCCACCACGCTGACCGCCGCCTTCACCCCGGGCTGGCCGCGCAAGGTCGAACAATTGGAAAACATCGCCCAGGCCCAGGTGGTCCGCAACCCGTGGTACTACGGCTGGGGCATCCGTCTCACGCCCCACGGAACGCTCTACAACGTCTCCGGCCTGGACGCCGTGGAAATCCGCACCAAACACGGCAAAACCTTCCGCATCGGCACGGATGAACCCCAGGCCCTGGTTCAGACGATCCAGCGGGCAACCGGACGCGCGTTTGATTAGGAACAGCCGGGCTTCAGAACCTGACCCCACAACCTTCAACCCCATCGCACTGGGAGGAATAATCAATGAATATCCGCATCGAACCGGCCCCGGAGGACCAACTTCGCGGCAAGCCGACGGACGAGAGCAAGCTGGTCTTCGGCAGCCTTTTCAGCGACCACATGTTCCGGGTGGACTACCGCGACCCCCAGGGCTGGGTGGACGCACGGGTCGCGCCGTACCAGAACATCACCATGGACCCGGCGGCCATGGTCCTGCATTACGGCCAGGGCATCTTCGAGGGCATGAAGGCCTACCGCTGTCGCGACGGACGGATTCATCTGTTCCGGCCCTTCCAGAACTTTGAGCGCATGAACCGCTCGGCCACCCGGTTGTGCATGCCCACCATGGACGTGAATGACCAACTCGCGGCCCTGGAGGCCCTGCTTCGCGTGGACCACGGCTGGATTCCCCACAGCATGGGCTCGTCCCTGTACATCCGCCCGACCATGATCGCCTCGGAACCGCACATCGGGGTCCGACCGGCCAAGGAATACATCTACTACATCATCACCGGACCAGTGGGCGCCTACTACGCCGAGGGCTTCAGCCCCGTGAGCATCTACGTGTCCGACGAGTTCGTACGGGCCGTGCGCGGGGGCGTTGGCGAGGCCAAGACCATGGGCAACTACGCGGCCAGCCTCTTCGCCGCCGAAGTGGCCAAGAAGAAAGGCTTCACCCAGGTGCTTTGGCTGGACGGCATCGAACGGAAGTACATCGAGGAAGTGGGGACCATGAACATCTTTTTCCGGATCGGAGACACCCTGGTCACCCCGCCCCTGACCGGCTCCATCCTGCCGGGCATTACCCGGGATTCGGTCCTGACCCTGGCCAAGAAATGGGGAATGGACGTCCAGGAACGACTGATCGACATCCAGGAATGCGTGGACGCCATCCAGAGTGGAACCATGACCGAGATTTTCGGTTCCGGCACCGCCGCGGTCATTTCCCCGGTGGGCTCCATTTCCTACAAGGACAAAAAGTACACGGTCCGGGACGGCAGCGTGGGCGAATTGGCCCGGCGGCTATACGATGAAATCGTGGGTATCCAGTACGGCGAGAAGGAAGATGT
>SKYX01000354.1 GCA_007127655.1 Desulfonatronum sp. | reverse complement strand
GGGACGTGGTGGCCGCGGACGCCATGGCCGTCAGCCTTTTTGAATGGTACGGTCGGCGCTTTGAACCGCGCCAGGTCCGGCACATCCTTCTGGCTCACGAACGCGGTTTGGGCAGCATGGAGTTGTCCAGGTTGCGTATCGACGAAATCGCGGCATGATCTCGTTTCAGCGGAGTGTTCAGGCCCTGAGTCTGGCCACGTTCCTGGTCCTGCTCGGCCTGGCCTTTTTCCCCGTGCCGGACTGGGCCCCGGTGGACGCCTTCCTCCGCCTGGACCCCATGGTCCTGATGGGCACGGTCCTGGCGGACCGGATCTGGGTCGCCGCCCTGGCCCCGGCTGTGCTGATCCTGGCCCTAACCTTGGCGCTGGGCCGCTTTTTCTGCGGCTATCTCTGCCCCATGGGCACGACCCTGGACATCACCGACAGTCTGGCCCGCTCCCCGCGCTTCGCCGAAAAGGGACGCCCCGCGCCTGGAGACCCCTTGGCCCAGGACGCACCTTCCGCTCCGCTCCTTCCGGCCCCGTCCCAACCTTCCAGCGGATTGCGCCGAGCCAAATATCTGGTCCTGTTCTTCATCCTGGGCACCGCCGTCCTCGGCGTGTCCGCGGTGTTCCTCGCGTCGCCCCTGTCCCTGATCACCCGCTTCTACTCCCTGCTGATCCACCCGGCGGCGGCTCTTTTCGGGGACGCCGCGCTCCACGCCCTGCGTCCCCTGGCCCTGCATCTGGACTGGACCTGGGCCGCCTACGCCGAACTCCACCTGCCCAGGTTTACGACCCAATGGTTTCTTCTGCTGTTCTTCCTGACTGTTTTCAGCCTCGCCAGATGGAGTCCCCGCTTCTGGTGCCGCTATCTCTGTCCTTCCGGGGCCCTGCTGGCCCTTGTGGGCCGACGGCCGTTGATCCGCAGAAATGTCTCCGACGCCTGCACCGACTGCGGAGCCTGTCAACGGCGCTGTCCCATGGCCGCCATCCCGGCGAATCCATCGCGGACCCTCCACGAAGAATGCATCACCTGCCAGGAATGCGTCCGGATCTGTCCGGTTCAGGCCGTGACGTTCCAACCATCCCGCGAGCCCGGCAAATCCGTCAGGACGGCACCGCGCTTTTCCCCGCAACGACGCGAGGCTTTGCTGGCCGGGCTGGCCGGAGCCGGAACCGCGACCCTGACCTATACCGGGCTGCTGGAAATCCGGGACGAAATGCTGCCCGGCGACATCACTCCGGAAACCCTGCTCCGCCCTCCCGGCACCCTGCCGGAACGCGATTTTCTGGCCCGCTGCATCCGTTGCGGGCTGTGCATGCGGGCCTGTCCCACCAACACCCTCCAGCCGATTTGGTTTGAGGCCGGGGTGATTGCCTTGTTCAGTCCGCGCCTGACTCCCCGCCGGGGCCCTTGCGAACCGGAATGCACGGCCTGCGGACGCGTCTGCCCCACCGGGGCCATCCGCGACCTGCCACTCACTGAAAAAACCTGGGCCAAGGTCGGAACCGCGACGATCCTGCGCCACAAATGCCTGGCCTGGGAATGGAACAAAAAATGTCTTGTTTGCGACGAAGTTTGCCCGTATGATGCCATTGATCTGCGAAGGGTGGCGACCCATTCCCAGCCCGTACCTTTCGTGGATGGCCGTAAATGTTCGGGGTGCGGATTCTGCGAATACCACTGCCCAGTCCGTGCCGCGTCGGCTATTATCGTGGAGCCCATGGAAGCGTTGCGGCTCGGCGTTGGATCCTACAAAGCCCACGGGCAAGATATGGGGCTGATGCTGCACGTCGTCACACCGGATCAAGCCGGATACGCCCCTCTCGACCTGGAAACGCCGGACACCGCTTTTGCTCCTCTTCCCGACGCCGTGTCGGAAGAGGACGCCTTGCCCCCCGGCTTCACTCCCTAACCGTGGCGGCCTGGATCGACTCACCTCGAAAAAACCAGCAGCGAACTGCGAAGAGACGAGTATTTCGGATTTCCACATGCACAGCTCCACCCCCTTGGATGTCGCCTCCCTTTGCCTGGAATACCCCAGGGCTCTGTCCGTCCAGAAACGCATCCATGAAAAGATCGACGACTACGCGGACTACAACTTCTCCTCTTTGCAAAGCACAGCCCTGAACGTTTTTTTCGACCTGGCCCAGGAATTCGATTCCTTTCGGGACCTGATGACCGTCTGCGCCCTGGTCCCAAAGGTTTTTTTCAACCTGGACTGCACCCTGTACATGTTCCAGGATCACCGCGTCGATCATATCGTCATTTGTCCGGAACGCGGCCAAAAACCGAACCCCGCGCCGAATATTCCTCTTTTCTCCATTCCCACTATCCCTGAGGGCCACTATTATCTCCCGATCAAAGGCAACAAGGACCTGCAATCCCTTCCTCCTGCCGACTCCGAGAATCACCTGATCGGCATTCTGGACATCTCCCCAGGGGACGCCCTTTCCGACCACGACCGACTCTTTCTGGAAAAATACGCCAACCGGGTCGGCTTTCAACTCCACAATCGGATGATCAGCCAGAAGAACCAGGAGCACATCCTGTTCATCCGCAGCCTGGTCAAGGACATCGGGCACAATGTCATCGTGCCCAACATGTACTTCAAATTGTTTTATCGTCGTCTGGAAAGCACCATCAACGCCCTCGGCGAGCTGGCCGGAGACATGCGCCAAGCTCCCCCGGACGGCCTGTCCGCCGACGACGCGCGAT
>SKYX01000127.1 GCA_007127655.1 Desulfonatronum sp. | reverse complement strand
CTGGCCACGCCGGAAAAACGCAGGGCACTGGCAGCCGTGGTTCTTCTCGCGCCACAGATCCCCATGCTCTTCATGGGCGAAGAATGGGGCACCCGGCACCCCTTTCCATTTTTTTGTGATTTTCAGGGAGATCTGGCTGACGCCGTGCGTGAGGGGCGACAGCGCGAATTCGCCGCATTCCCGGAATTCGCCGACCCAGCCAAACGAGAACGCATCCCCGACCCCAACGACCCGGAAACGGCCGGAAGCGCAGTTTTGAAATGGGACGAGCCGGCCAAGCCGAAATACTCGGAGTGGCTGAAACTGCACCGCCAGTTGCTGAACGTACGCCGGGAGCGCGTCCTGCCGCTGTTGCCGATGATCCAGCCGGGAAAGCCCTTCTGGAAGGTCGTGCACAAGACCATATTGATCGTGGGCTGGCCTCTGGACGACGACCAGGTGTTTGCGCTCGCCGCGAACCTCGGACCGGAGACACTGTGGATCCATCCGGAAAATCTAGCCGTAACCTCCCGGGTGAAGAAGGTCTACGCTTCCCCGAATGCGCTCCTGGAAGGCGAAGAAAAGCTCGTTCTCGGTCCATGGGCCGTTTATTGGGGTGTCGGCAGGAGGTTATTGAGCGCCCCAGTCGGGAGGGTTCTGTGATTAGTATATGCTGTTCCCCGCACAACACATCCAGGGTTTCGAGACTTGGCTGCAACCTTTAATGAAGCGAACAAAAATTATCCTGGACAGTGTGGCAGTTATTCCCATATCGCGTTTGACCCTCTGTAGGGGCGGCCCTCGCGGACGCCCTGGATGGTCGCGGCAATGCGGTACAGCAGCAATATCCGGCATTTCATGCAGTTGCGCCGAACCAGGGCAGGCGCAAGGCCTGCTCCTACGGTAAGAATAGCCAGAAAACATTCCAAGATATCATTTTTTTCATCAAACTGTTCAACGTATTTTTGCGTGAATTCCAACCAAAAAAACAAAACGAGGTAGACCATGACGGAAACAATGACGCCGATTTTGAAGTGGCAGTATGAACAGCTCCTGAAAGAAATGCTCCTGTTGCAAAGCCACCTTACGGATCAGGACTGCCCCTGCGAAACAGAGAGCGAAATGTGCGTTCGCAAACATCTGTTGATCATTGAGGCCTATGCCCAGGAAACGATTCCCCTGGAGACGGATGAAGACTTGCAGGCAAAGCTGCAGCATCTTGCCGTTGAGGCCAAGCAGAAACGAAATGCCGAAGAAAGAATGCTTCGCGGTGAAGATCAAGGATTGGCGGAAGAAGATTCGGAATGGGTCCGCGGATGGCGCAAGGAATTTGAATCCCGCAGTCTGTCGGAACCGAACATTTCATGAGTGGCCGTCAAAGGAGGAATCAGACCAAATGTACGTCCAATGACATTCTTGGATGTACCTATTGGTTGTTGGGCGTCCTTCTGACGTTCAATGAGATATAACGCGGAGCTGTATGGTATGACGTTTCCTATCCTTTACTGAACCTGAAATGATCAGAGGAAGGCGTTCTGTTTCTGTAAAACTGTTCGCAATGAGGAACTATCGTAATCACAACTCAGACAAAGGGCCGACCCATGACACAACCAATCGTCACCTCCATTAACATTATTGACGTCGCATCCGCATGCTTTGAAAAAATCCAAAATACGCGTCAAGCCAAAGCTGTTTTCCTGTTCAGCGAAACGGACCATCAGGTTATGGGGGTGGAAACAAAAAAATTCAGCCAGATGCGCAAGACTTATCCGGACAATTTTCTTGGCATTTATGATTCACGGGCGACCGTGGATTGGCTGTATGAAGATGTCTGGTACATGCTCCATAAGCAGGAAACGTGATGTCCTCGCCGTCCTGGACCAACTCCGCCACAACTGCATGACAATCCGCATGGAAGAGCTTTTTATCAGGAAACCCGATCAGAACGTCTGACCCTTCTTTGCAGGATGGGGGGCTGTATGCCCCCCCTTCCTCATAAACCTCTCTGAGCTTGGTGCAAAAAGTGCTTTTTGCACCAAGCAGTGGTCAGTGATGAGTGGCTAGTGGCCAGTAAAAACAATATGTTGCCGGAAGTCCACAAGGCATTTGGTTTGGTCTAAAAGACTTTTTGCACTGACCTCCTCTCTCCATGGCAAGGCGCACTCCCGTTTTCAAAGCCTTGCAGACTGTTGCGCCTGCATACCGGAAGAGTTGGAAATTGTGGTCTGTTTCCTGGATTCGCCATTTTTCACCAGACCACGATCATGGGCGTACCTGGTCAGATCCGCAACGGTATGCAACTCTAGCTTGTTCATGATGTTGGAACGATGCTTTTCGACCGTCTTGCGACTAATCAAGGAGCCCACTGGCGAGCAGACCCAGTCTGGCAACGGGAAAGACTACATTTCCTGCGGAGGGTAGGCTGCCATGAGCAAGAACAATAACGCCCCATACTGGCAGGTCTTGCCGAGTGCCATCGCATTGGCGGGAATTATGGTTTTCATCTTTGCCACGTTTGGGCCGCCGGCATCATCAAGCGGCTTCGTGACCACCATGAAAGGCTTTTTCCTGCAGGTCGCGCCGGAATATGCCGAAGGCAAGGCCCATTACCGGATGATGCCCGGCCCTGGGTCCTGGCTGATGGCCTTTGTGCTCGGCATGGCCATCTGTGGTTTTATAGCCGGTCGAACGTTTCGACAAAAAATCGAGGACATGCCGAAAATTTGGGAACAGCACTACGGGGCCAGTCGAGCCAAGCGGTACGCAACGACCTTTCTTGGTGGATTCCTGATCCTGTTCGGCGCGCGGCTGGCCGGCGGCTGCACCCTGGGCCTGTTCCTCTCAGGGGCAACCCAGCTATCCCTCAGCGGACTCTACTTCGGAGCCGTGATATTTATCACGGCCATGCTCACGGCTCGCTGGGTCTATAGCCCCAGGAGGGTACACCATGACTGATATCTGGTTGGGACTTTTTGCCGGCACGGCCTTTGGCTTTGTCATCCAGAGAATAGGCGCGACCAATCCGCACAAGATGGCTTTGGCGCATCTGATGAGAGAGCCGTATATTCCTCAATTCATGCTGCTTGTGGTGATTTTTTCGGCCTTAGGCCTGTTCGCCCTTGAAGCCTCGGGAGGCGGAACGACCCGTGTCTTGCCGACAAGTCTGGTCGCCACCGGACTGGGCGGAGTGATCTTCGGCATCGGCTGGGGATGCTCCGGCTATTGCCCCGGCACATGCTGGGCAGCCGTTGGAGAGGGCCGGATGGATGCCGTCTTCACCCTGCTCGGCGGCCTGGCCGGGACCGTTGTTTTTGCACATCTGCACGAGTCGCTGATCCCCATGCTGTACACGCCGACCAGTCTGGGGCAGTTGACGCTTGTGGATTGGTTTGGCCATCCCGGAGCGGCCCTTGGATTCTTGATCATCCTGTTCGGCGTGGGGGTCCTGCTTGTTGGTCGGTTCTGGAGTGTACAAAATGGCTAGAATACTGATGACGATTGCTTTTCTGCTTGTCGCGGTCAGCGGTGTTGCGCAAAGTCAGGCAAGTGAATCGAAGGTGCCGCGCGGCTACTATTCCCGGCTGGAACTGTCGCACCAGGGGCAGCGGCTCTCCTTCGGTCCTTTTGTCGGCTATTATTTCAAGCCGCAAACTGGCGCCGACATGACCCGCCTGGACTTTCTCTGTCTGAACGAGAGGAGTTTCTATACCGATCAGCTGCCTGAAGATGCCGTGCTCTTTCACGGAGAGTCGGTATTGGCCACGCTGCCTGGCCTCGGAGCGATCCCGCAGGGCAAACAGCGGATCACGCCTGTTTTTTTTGACGAGGCGCCAGCTGCCTGGCGCGAACAGCGGCCAAAGCCGCAAGAGCAGTACGTGCACTTCCATTCCGCCTACGACAGCAATGGTCCTGTGCGTACCGGCTACTGGCTGCGGCACGACGCGGTGACTGAATTCACCTACAACATGGGTGGGCGGCTGAGCCAAGACAGCCCGTTATATCATCAGGCCAGGCCGGGAGAGGGAGAGCGCTTCCCGCGCATCATCGAGTTCGACGCCGGTCCCGCCCGGACCAGCGATGTACATTGACGTCTGAACGACATCTCGTATGAAAAAAATCGACTCTTGCCGCCGCCGGGGCACTGCTGATGGTTCTTGGGCTGGCAGTTGGTGCGGGCTGGTTGTCGTAAGCCGTGAACCGTCTTGAGGCCTTGCGATCACGGAGACGGGGAAAGCGTGGGGCGAAGCAATGCTTACTCTTCTCCGTAATGACCACGGCATTGCGCAATTTGGCAATCTTCACCAACAATTCGGTAAACAAGACGATTTTTCTCATCTATCCGGCGGCTCCAGAATCCGGAAAGATTGCCTTTCAATGCCTCCGGCTTGCCTGTCCCTTCATAAGGATCACGCGCAATTTCCTTGAGAAGCAGATTTATCCGTTTGAGTGTCTTTTTATCCTGCGATTGCCAATACATATACTCTTTCCAGGCGGAATCGTGCCAAATGAGCATCTCAATCCTCGATCAAATCACGCGCTGAACTCTTTCTTCCGCAGTTCAAATCTTCAACGACCTTGGCAAGATGGGCCTGATTTTGAACACTGTAGAAGGGGTCTCCAACTGGTCGAAACGGCAATCCGTTTTCGCGAACCATGTGCGTTAAAAAAATCCGGACCGCCGAGGCCAGATCCATCCCCATACTGTTTGCCACGGCTTGAGCCTGCGCTCGCAAGTTGTCATCCACTCTGACCTGTACATTTGCCATATACTCTTCTCCTGCATGAATTTCATTGCCGTTAGACTGATGTTCATTACTTAGTCATGCGTGGAATGGCCGTCAAGGTGATCATTCTGAGCAGCGGGGGGCGGGCGGCGACATTCGCCTGGATTGATGACTGGCTGTGGATGGCGTTTCGCTATCGAAATCGCAATCGAAATCGCAATCGGTATCGGATCATGTCATGTTCATCCGAACGATTTCGATTTCGATCCCGAAAGAGAATGGAATAAGTGTTGATAAATACCTTTATTCGCCAGACCGTTCACTCGGTCTTGGTATTCCTCTCCTTGAAAAGGAACGTGATGCGCGTCCCGTTGCCGCGCTCCAGCTTGAATTCGCCCTGAAGCTGGTGCCCGCCAAGCATCTTGACCAGGCGCAGCCCAAAAGATCGGGTGGTGTCCATGTCGATCTCCTCCGGGAGCCCCACACCGTTGTCGGCCACCAGGACGCGGTATTGATTGTTGTCCTTGCGCACCTCCACGCGGAACTCGGGTTCGCTGCTGCCGTCACCGGCCTTTCCGACCGGGAAGGCATGCCTGAAGGCATTGGTCGCCAGTTCGTTGATGATCATTGCGCAGGGGATGGCCATGTCGATCCCGAGGCTGATCTCCTCGGCCCGGGCACTGTAGCGGATCTTCCTGCCCTGCCCCAGGGAAAAGCGCAGGTCCTGAAGCAGGGTGTCGAGATATTCCTGGAAATCGATCCGGGCCAGGCTCTTGTTCTTGTACAGAAGCTCATGCACAAGCGCGATGGACCTGACCCTGGTTTCCAGATCGCCAAGTGCAGCCGCGGCAACGGGCTCTGCGACTTCCGCACGCTGCATCTCCAGCAGTGCGGCAATATTCGCCAGGTTGTTCTTGACCCGGTGATGGACCTCGCGCAGGAGCAGCTCCTTTTCCAACAAGGAGGCCTGCAAGGCTTCACGACTTTTTTTATGCTCGGTGATGTCGGCCACCACGCCCACCAGTCTGGCATGGCGTCCCTGCCCCTTCTGGACCGGCATGACCTGACTTCTGAGCCAGCGCATCTCTCCGTCCGGGCGGCGGATGCGGAACTCCATCTCAAAACCTTCCCCTGTGGCCAGTGCGCGTTCATCCTCCTCAAGCAATCGCTTGCGGTCCTCCTCCGGAACAAGGGAGAGGCATTGCTCACGGAATGTTTGGTCGTCAGCAGCTGAAAGCCCGAATATGTCCTTGAGCCTCTGGCAGGACGTGAGTGTTCCAGTGGCTGCGTCAATCTCCCAGGAAGCCAGTTTTCCGGCCTCCATGGCTAGGCGAAGGCGCTCCTCGCTCTGCCTGAGAGCCTGCTCGGTCCGGTGCAGCTTCAGCAGGACAATGTTTCTGCTGCCCACCACCGCGTCCACCTCTTCGTTGCGGATGGCTTCAAGGGCGGCCTCGGCCTGTTCGAGTCGTTGCAGGGAATCATCGGTTTTCCCGGTCATGGCCCTGCCTCCTCCAAACCCAGCGCAGTCCGGACTTTTTGATGATCGATCAGGTTGCCGATGACCGTGACAACGTGTCCGGGTTTGCAGACCAGCAGGGTGGGGGTGACCAGGATGTTGTTTTTGATCGCCGCGGAAAAGTCCTCCAGAACATCCACGATGCGCACCGTGCAGTGCCCGGCGAGCTCCTTTTCGCAGACCCTGGCCAGGTTCTCTCTGGCAATGCGGGAGTTGGGCCCGTCCCCGGCCACATAGAGGATCAGGTGCAATCCGGTCGGGATGCCTGTCGGGCAACCGGCTCTGCTCATGGTTTCATATCCTTCCGCCTTAAGCCCGGGCCGCGTTCTCCTGGCCGGCGTTCCGGTGCAACCGCAGACCTGTATCGGAGAGTTCGAGCTGGTGGAATTCCTTGGAGTGATCCGAGCCGCGGGACTTGATCACCATTAGCCGGCGGTTCAGTTCCTGACCGTCCAGGAAGTATTCCAGAGCGATGATGGTGTCCACCAGGGATGAGATGCCCAGTCCGCTCAGTTGGGTCAGGTGATCCTGGTTGCGGATCTGATTGGTAAAAAAGGAGGTAATGCCCCGTGCCCTGCATGCGGTCATCAGTCGCAGGAGAAAATCAAAGGCATCCCTCTCGGAGCCCATTCGTCGGCATGCGGAGATGGCGTCCACGATCAGGTATCGCGGGGAAAAGCGGGTCATTTCCGCGAGTATCCTGACCAAATGCTCTTCAAACCCGTCGGATTCGGGCATGGCCGCAAGCATGTGCAGCCTGCTGTCGGCTTGCAGGGACGGCTGCAGATCCAGTCCGATGCTGCGCATTGCCAGCACCAATGTCTGCGGACTGACCTCGAAGTCCACGTAGAGCACCTTTTCCCCCCTGGCGCACGCGGCATGGGCAAAGGTGCAGGCCAGGGATGTCTTGCCGATGCCGGTGGGTCCGCAAAGCAGGATACAGGATCCCCTGAAATAGCCGCCTCCCACGATCCGATCCAGCTCTTCACTCCCGCTGGAGACACGTTCCTGAAACGACGCATCCTTCATCGACATGGCGGAGACCGGTAACAGCACCACGCCCTCTGAAGAGAGGGCATAGGGGTGTTCATTGCTCAGAAAATCCGACCCCCGGTACTTGAGGACTTTCAGCCTCCGGGTGCGTATCTGCTCTGCAACGCGCTGATCCAGAAGGAGGACGCAGTCGGCCATGAAATCCAGAAATGGATAGACGTTCCGGCCGGTCGGTTCCACCTTGACCGTGAAGATGGTGGTCATGGAGAGGCTTCGCAGCCTGTTGAGCAGCAAGCTGATTTCTTCCCGTTCGCGCCTGGGGTTGTCGAAAATGGACATCAGGGAGTCCACGGCGTCCAGCACGATCCGCTTTGCTCCCGTAAGACGCGCCTGCCCCTCAATCAGGGCCAGCAATCCCCTGGTATCGAAATCCCCGGTCATGACGGCATCGACAGGCATTTCCGCATGGATGATTCTGAGTTTGGATTGGTCCTCGAGGACTGTGGGATCCATGCCCATTGCGGAGGCGTTGGCCCGGACGTCCTCGGCACGCTCTTCAAAGGAGATGAACAGTCCGGCATGACCTTCCAGGGCCCCGCGGTACAGGAACTCCAGGGCCAGGACGGTCTTGCCCGTACCGGCCATGCCGCTGAGTATGGTCGTGCGGCCTTCTGGAAAGCCGCCCTTGAGGATACCGTCCAGTCCGCGGATATTGGTGGGAATCTTGGGTATGGATCGGCTTGCCGACGACCCGGTCGGGTCGCCGTGATGTTCTTCAGGATACACGTGGACAACTCCTTGATCCCGCGAGGGAGGGCATGGGCTACGCACCGCCGTGCCTGACGCCCGGCATATGGGAACGGACTTTTTCAGTGAATTAGCCCAATCAGGCAGTTCCAGTCAAATCAGGGATGCCGCCCCCCTGCCCTGTGGACAAGACCGCGATCACTGCATGGGCTGCACGGATTCCGGTGGTCTGAATGGGCGGGGTTCCTCCTGTGGCGGCGCTGCGGCGTCCCGGACGCCGGGAAAACCGCTCAGATTGTCGTCCCGGCAGGATGTTTGGGATCGCCCCGCCACATGCTCAAACATGCCCACGGAAACAACCTTGTCGTAGATTCCGTCAATGGAGCGGTAATCACGATTCAGGAAATCCACGGACAACCCACGGCATTTTTCCTGGGCATGCTGCAACTGCTGTTCGGAAATATTCACGGCCGTTACGTTGCATCCGTAATGTTCAGCCGCGTACCTGGCCAGTCCTCCCCAGCCGCAGCCAATGTCCAGGACCGTTTATTGGGGTGTCGGCAGTAGGTATTGAGCGCCCCAGTCAGAAGGATTGGCTGTACGAGGATGTCTGTCACCTGTTTCGGACGCATGGCACGTAGCGTCGCCCCGCTCCAGGCTACCCCAGGAAAGGCCAAAAGCGTTTCCTGGTTAGTTCTCCCGATACGTTGGCGGCTGCTCCTAATCCCGAACGAGCCTGTCCGGGGGATTCACGGGCACGCCGTCCCGCAATGAGGTGTAGTAGTCGCTTTCGCCGGGTTCGCCTTCCAGAATGGTCTCCTCCTCGCTGCGTCCTTGTGGCATTGTCCCCGGGGTACGATCCCGACGCTGCCAGGCTGCAGGATCGATCCGCACATTGTTTTCGATCTCACGGACTCCGAAGACATCCTCGATGGCTTCGTGCAGCAGTTGCAGGCGATCACGGCCGGGCAGCGCACCGGAAAGAATCACTTTTTGCCCCTGGCAGTGCATCTGCAAATCGTCGATCTCGACACGACCATCGTAGCGCAAATGCTCCAGAATGGCGTTGCAAAGCGCCTCATCAACCAAACCCTCGTAACTTTCGTTCAGGGGGGGCCCTCCCTGCGGATTTCCATTCGACACAAACACCTCCTTGTCTCTCTCCCTGGCGCATTCCATGCAAGGGTCGTCCATGGTATCGCCAGCAAAAGATTATTCGGAATTTGAGCACCGCATTCCTGGCAGATGCCGAATGCGCCGGCTGCGATGCGTTGCAAAACTGTCTTCACAGCGAACAGTTCATCCCGGCTGCGTCGGGCCAGCTCTGCCAACTCCCGTTGGGTCTTCTCCAGTTGCGTGTGATTATCGTCAACCACTTGCTGTTCGTTCAGCCTTTTGCTGGATTATTGAATGTCCCGTCGCATTTCGAGCAGGACTTCCCGCCGCCTGAAGAGCTGCTTGCAAAACACTATCAGAATTTGTTTGCGTACCATACTTGCTCCCTTGTTATTACATACTTCGTCACAAGCGACGTACGCCCATGATTGAGGACAAAATTAAACAGTTCCACAGATACACCACGCTGGAGTCCTCGCAATGACTTGCAGTCCTGCTTTTCAAGGATGAGCAAAGTCCCGAGCGTGCACATCGGAAGAACGGGAGAGCGTGCGCTGTGTGCGAGGATCGCCATTTTTAACAAGTCCGCGATCATGGGCGTACCTAGTCAGCTCCGCAACAGTGTGCAGCCCAAGCTTGCTCATGATGTTGGAACGATGCTTTTCGACCGTCTTGCGACTAATGTATAACATTTCGGCAATTTCCTTGTTCTTGTAGGCTTCGGCCAAGAGTTTCAGGACTTCGCGTTCCCGCTTCGTAACCAGGTCCCAATCATTGCTCGCCCGGTTGCTCTTCCGACCATCCAGGCACCCCTCCAACACTCCGGCAGCCACGGAAGGGCTGATAAAGTTTTTCCCGGCCATGACGCTTTTGATGGTCTCCATCAATTCCTTCGTGCTGGCATTCTTGGTGCAATAGCCTTGAGCACCGGCTTGAAAAGCTTCAGATACAAATTCTTCAGATTCATAATCCGTTAAAATAATAATTTTCATCCGTGGACATTTGGAACGCACGGCGTTGATCACGCTGATACCATTGAACCGCGGCAGGAAAATATCCAAAATCAGCAAATCCGGCGTGTGCAATGTTGCGGATTGAATGATGCCCAGGCCATCAAAGAGCTTGTCGACGACGTCGAAATCTTCCCTGGATTGAAGCATTGTGGAGAGAAATTCTCGAAATATACGTGGCCCAGATCCAATGAGCACTTTTTTTTGGTGTTGCATTTCAATCCTCCTTGAGGATTATGTGTGGGAAACACAACCAGATGAAATATCAAGTTCTTCTGGAGTGATCTCACCAAACAAATATCCATGGTATTCTCAATTTTTTTATCATG
>SKYX01000158.1 GCA_007127655.1 Desulfonatronum sp. | reverse complement strand
TGGCCCTGGACGGACGTCTTCTGCCCGGCGTCCCGGAACGCCTGAAGGAGTTGTCCCTGTGCCTGGACATCCACGTCCTCACCGCGGACACCTTCGGCAGCGTCCGGGAAGCACTGGGAACGCTCCCCTGCGACCTGTTGATCATCCCGTCCCAGGACCAAGCCCAAGCCAAGGCCGACCATCTGCGCGCCTTCGACCCCGCCCTGTCCACAGCCATGGGCAATGGGTGGCTTCCTCGTGGACCTCGGCCATCCAGACGCAGTCCTGGGCAGGGTCGATCCGATTGAGTACAGCAGCGTCGGTGTTGAGCTGATCACCGAGAATCACGATCAAGTTGCGCATACGTCAAGCACACTACAGTTCAATTGTTTTCAGCCTTTGGGGAATGTCCCAGGCATGACAGTGCCGGGCCGTGGCCGCGGGGGTCAGGTGTTCCCAGGGATGGTCGTTGATCATGGCCTGGCGGATGTCCGAGGCGCTGAGGCCTTTTTGTTCAGCCGGCACCTCCCAGAGCAGATGGGTTTTCAGGCCAAGGCCTTGGAACTGCTCCAGCTTGTGGCGGCCCCAGTCATCATAGATGGAGAGCAGGAAAACCGCATCCAGGGGCACGTAGTAACGGTAGAGATCCGGATGGGTGATGGGCAGGGGGACGAACGTTGTTTCGGAGTGGGTGAGCCCGGCTTCCAGCAGGACATCCCGCAGGATCACCAGACGTTCGTAATAGGTCAAGGGGTTGGCCAGGGCGCTGGAGCGTTTCACGTCCGCGGCCACCTGGGCGGTCAGGGTGGGATCCGGGTTGGTGATGCCCACGATCAGGTGGCGACAGACGGCCTTGCCGGCCAGAAGGTACTTCAAATGATCGTTGTGCGGGACCTGGAACCGACCATGGATCACGCCGATGTCGTACATGAGCTGGAATCCTTGCAGCTGAAGAGCAGGTTCATGGGCCTTGGAAAACGTCGGTGTCCGGATCGTCGATGCGCAGCGGCTGGTAGTCGCCGGGCCAGAACAGGCAATCCTCCGGGGTGTCCCGGACGCCTTCCAGGCGGGCCATGTCCAGGTAGTTCAGGATCAGCCTGATAAGTTCCGTGCCGCGGACACTGCCCAGGCAGCCTTGTGCCGCGTGAATTTCGTCAAAATGCCGCACGAGGTCGCGCCGGACTCCGGCTCCGTGCATCAGCAGGGGCACCGGCTCGCCGGAGTGGACCATGTTGCCGGAACTGGGCGTGGAGTGGTCCGAGGTGACCACCACCAGCAGATCAGGATCGTCATGCACCCTCTGTTCCAGTGTTCCCAGGGCCCGGTCCAGGGCCTCGATCACCGTCTTCTTGAGCAGCGGATCCTTGGCATGGGCCGCCTCGTCCGGGGCCTTGGTATGCAGGTGGATCAGGACGTAACGATGGAACAACTCCCAGACTGAAGCCAAGTCCTGCCCAAAATCAGCCTCAAGATTGCCGGTATCGCGCGGAGCCTGCCATGCCATGCCCAGATAACGGGTCAGGCCGCGAAACACCGCGCCAGAGGCGATGCTCAACCCGCGCAGTCCGAACCTCCGGGAAAAAGGCTGGATCGGTCGCAATCTGCCGGCGCGCTGGGTGACCAGCCCGGTGATCGGCGGCAGTCCCGCCGTTTCACGCCGGACATTCACCGGATGCTCCCGCAGGGTGCGCCAGGCATGTAGCAGATAGGCCCGAAGCATACAGGCCGTATTCCGTGCGCGGACCTCCTCGCTCCCCGTCCCACCTGTCCCATCCGTCCCATCTGCTCCTGCTCTTCTGGAATGATTCGAGACCAAGGGCAGCACATCCGGCAGGAACCGGCCGTGGCGCATCGGCCCGGTATCCGTAATGTCCGAAGAAACTTCGCCGGAAAGGACCAGCACGCCGAACACGCCCTTGACCGGGACGTACCGGATGTGGATGCCGTCCTGTTCCCACATGCACACCGCCCGAATCAGTTCGGCGACCTCCTCTTCATCAGCCCGGGGTACGTCCCGGACCAAGGCCAGACAGCCGTCCCGCTCTTCCAGGGCCGCGAAATGGGCCAGGATCGCGACTTCGTTCCGGGCCAAATCCACTCCGGCTCCCAGGGCTTCCAAAGGCCCCCGCCCGGGGAAATCCTCCCGATCATAGCCAAACATGGCGAAGTGCGCGGTTTCACTGGGCAGGGCCTCGCCCAGGCTTCCAGCGTGGTACAAGCCGTTGGCACCGTTTTGGGCCAAGCGGTCCAGATGCGGCGTGTAGGCGGCCTGGAGCGGAGTTTGCCAATCCAAGACCTCATGCGAGCGGTCTCCCAGGCCGTCCAGAACGATCAGCAGGCACTTGTCAGGCATTGTGGGTGGCGGGTTTGGATTATGGTGAGGTCTCGGGAAGCGGGAAGGCCGTCCGATTCGTCCAGGACCGACAAAGCCGGGGGAGTTTCGCCCAGTTCCTTCAGGAGCAAGGCCCGAGTGTCCAAGGCCTGCGCCGGGCTCTGCAACTCGACGGTCCACCAGGCGCATTCGGTCCGAGCAAGCCTGGCGATGAGCGGTCTGAACGGGGCGATGTCCTCAATGGGATGGTGGCCCTGGTCGTCCTCGCGACCGTAAATGTGAACCGCGAACAGCCGATCCGCGAAGAGATCCAGGAACCCTTCCGCCGAACAACGGCCGCTCTGCGCGGCCTCCGAGCCCAGGGCGTGCCCGACGTCCAGGGTGATCATCGCCCCGG
>SKYX01000113.1 GCA_007127655.1 Desulfonatronum sp. | reverse complement strand
GGAGTCTGGGGCAACGGGGAGAGCATTGAAGCCTGCCGACAGGATCTCTGGTCGGTTTTGGAGGAGTGGCTCGTCATAAAAATTCAAGACGGAGACCCGCTCCCGTGTTAAGGGACACTCAAGGTTCGCATTCCAAATCCCCACAAATCCAATGAGATTTCCGACGCCCTCTTGTCCGAAATTTTAAGACAAGCGGGAATTTCCAAAAATGACATCCTGACGTGAACACGAGCCACCCCTTGCCCCGCACCTCCACCCGCAACCAATTTATCGTCGTCCGGTTCATCAAGGACGCTCCGACTTGGGAGCGCTTTGACGGCCAGGCCCTACATCCGATTCCGCATCCGGATCAGGCCCCGAAATCTTCGCGTTCCCTGCCAGTGCTGGCGATAATTCCGGACCAGCTGTTTTTCTTCTTCCAGCCCGAGAGCGACCACCACTCCGGTAATCTCCGTCAGCGCACCGCCGCGGCCCGGCTGGAGATGGAGCAGGCATTTCCCTCCCAAGCCTCGGGAAACGGCCCTGACATCATTCTTGACGCCGGTCGTTCTCACCTTTTGGGCTGTTTTCCGCACCCGGAATTAACTGAGTTCTGCCGTCGCCATCAGGATGTTCTGACCCGGGCCAACGCCGTGACTACGCCGTTTTTTCTGGCCTGGAACGCGGGGCATCGACGCAAGATCGAAAGCTGGGTCTGGAGCAATCCGGAGGACGGAACCACGGCGGCCATGGTCCACGGCAAGGTGACATTCTTCCCCGGCGCCGACGTGGAACTGAAGGCTCGACTGGCCGAGCCCTCCGAAACGGACACATCCGGCAAATCCGCCGGCTCCCCCAAGGAGTGGCGTTTGCCCGAACTGCTCCAGGCCGCTCCGGACATCGGCTGGTCCCAACTGCGCCTGCCGTTGCCCGTTGCGGACGGGGAGAGGCCTGGCTCGGGCCAATTGGTTCGGTTGTGGATCGCCATGGCGCTCCTGGGTGGATTGATCTGCATCGGGCAGGCCTTGCGCTTGAGCGACCAGCAGGCCCAGGTGGATCATTGGGAGCAGGCCACCACGCGACTCTATTCCGAAGTGCTCACCCCGCCCCTGGGCGACGACCCTTTTGGCCGCCTGCTCTTCCGCCACAGCCAAGTCCAGGGACCGGCCCAATCCGGGCCGGACGCCCTGACCATGCTGGGGCTGCTCAGTGCATCGGCACCGCCGGATTTTCATGTGGAGAACTTTTCCCTGGGTCCGAACTCCGGCATCATCCGGGCCAGGTTGGCCGACTACGAACAGTTGGAAGCTCTGCTCAAGTCCCTGGAGGGCCAGGACCGCCTCCGCTTCGACCTGGACCAGGCTACCAGCGCCGACGACGCCGTCCTGGCGACCATGCGGGTAAGCTATTGAGACAGGCCCGGCAACCAAGGCATTTGGCTCCATGAACAGCTCACAGCGCATCTTTTTCCCGCCCTCTCTGGCCTTTTGGCGGGACTGGCCCCTCCACCGTCGACGCGGAGCCCTGTACCTGCTCCTGGCCCTGACCATGGCGGGCTCCGTGGCAGCCTGGCTCTCGCTGTACACCGCGACCCAGCGTACGGTCCTTCGCGAAGAAGCGGCCATGGAACTCCATCAGCAAGTATCCGCGTTCGTCGCGGAAATCCGCGGCCTGGAGCGAGGGCCGAACCCGGAACGGGCCAACCTGCCAATCCTGGTCGCGGCCCGCCAGCTCAGCCGAGACATCGGCCTGGAAGACAAACTGGTATCGGTCAGGCCGGCCTTGCAGGCCACGGGCCGGGACGGGGTTCAGCTCTACTACGAACGTCTGACCCTGCCGGACCTGCTGGCCCTGCTGGAAACTCTGAGCCGGGATGGCGGCCTGCAAACCTCCACCATGACCTTCAACCGGCGTCTGGACAATCCGTCCCTGGCCGATCTCCAACTGGTACTCTATCGATGACCTCTCCCAATCCTGCTCAGGACGCTCTTCGTAATCCAACTCCGCACGACGCCGACAAAACCGTCTCCAAGCCGGGCCTGCTCCGCCGCTTCGGCCCGGTGGGCACGATCTTTCTCATCGGCCTGCTGATCGGCGTGCTCTTCTTCCTGTCCAGGGAACTGCTCTGGAGCCAGGTGCTGAGGCACACCCTCGGCCACCTGCCCAACGCCTCCTGGAGTTGGCAGGCCGTCGGGGACCGGGGGCTGACGCACATTACCTACCAGCACTTTGAATTACAGGTGAACCAGAACCGGTTCTTCGTTCCGAAGCTGACCATCCAACTGGGCACGACCCGCCCGGTGACCATGACCGCGGTCACCGGCCCGACCCTGGTGGCCGACTTGAGCTGGGACAAGGAACTGCGCCTTTCCGGCGGTGTGGACCTGCAACGGCTCATGCCCGAACAGAGGGTCCAGGGAACCTTGGAGACCGAGGGGTTCGTCCGCTGGCGAACCTGGGACCACCCCCCGCATCAAGGCGAGCTGGACATCCAGGCCCCCGGGCTCTTGGTGCTGGCACCGGGGATCATGACCATCAACCTGCGCGGCCAGGCCACCCTGGAAGGCAACCACCTCCGCCTGACCCCCCTGCAAGCCGACGGCCCGGTAGGCGTCACCGCCGACGCCGAAGGCTTCCTGGACTGGAACCGCCTGGAAAACACCACCTACTCCATCTCCGGCACCCTGACCGGCCTGGGCAATATGCCTTTTTCGGCCTCGGGGCGGCTGG
>SKYX01000327.1 GCA_007127655.1 Desulfonatronum sp. | reverse complement strand
TGCCTGGCTGGGCGCTACCGAACGGCTGCTCAAGCCCAACATGACCTTTTCACGATCGTCTCGCTGAAATCAGCCTTTCTACCTACCCCGCGCCATGCTCCATGGCCAGTTTGATGATCTGACCCAGTCCCTTGACGTCGAGTTTTTCCCGGATCCGGCGGATGTAGCTGCTGACAGTGCGGGGATCCAGGCCGGACTGTTCGGCAATGTCCTTGGGTCGGATTCCTTCGGCCAGGAGCAAGAAGACCTGGTATTCTCGTTTTGAAAGAATTTTCGCGTAGTTCGGTGATCCCTCCTGTTCTTTGAGCAGCGGGTTATAGGCTCCGGCCAGCTTGGCGACGTGTTCCTTGGAGCTGACGATGTTGTCCAGGATGGTCTGGCTGCGTCGGTATTCCTGGCCGATCAGTTCCGTGAGTTCGGCGAACCGCTGGTTATGCTCCCAAAACTCTTGTTCCAGCTTGGAATAGGTTTGGACCATGGCCTTTTCCGCCTGCCTGCGCACGGTGATGTTGGGAACTCCGCTATTCGAACGCAAGTTGGAAATGCCCTACCGGCGACGTGGCGGGCTTGACCCGGATCTCAATGTCATGGCTTATAATGAAGGACTTTTTCAACACTTAGTCAGGAGGGTGCCATGATAGAAGTCGGCGGAATTTTCAGTCTCATCCTGCTCATCGCCTGTATCTGGGCCATTGTTCAGGTTTTTCAAAGCCGGGCGAGCACGGGATCGAAGGTGTTCTGGATCGTTCTGATCCTTCTCCTGCCCCTGGTCGGACTGATAATCTGGTTCCTGGCCGGACCGCGGGGCGTCAGATATTGAATCCACGGAACCTTCAATCTTTGAGATACGTCAGGGAGCATGAGGTGTTTGTTCCCTTAGGCTTGTTGGTCATGTGGCATTTGAAATACAAGGATTTTTATGGCTACCCGCTTCGCTTGACCATGCAGGACGAATCTGGAGCAACTCATTGAGGGTCAGGAGAGCAGGAAGGCCGCCAAAAAGGCTCGCAAGGCAGGTGGAAAGCGGGGTACGAGGCGGAATTCCATGCGCTTTCCCTGGAAGGCTTGAAGGGTGGAGCTTTTTGACTTGTTTTCATTCCAGTTTCGAGATAGCCTCTGAATGCGTTTTTTTCATTATATTGAATATAAAGATAAAAAGTGTCTCTTTTCAAGATGCTGATGGCACTAGTTTCCAGATCATTCCCTCATGCCCACCTTCACTCACCACAGCCTTGAACTGATCAATCCGGCGTTTGACTCGGAATTGGTGGATATTCTCACCGAGCTGGAATACCTGCGCCGCCTGCGCCTTTCCGGAACCACACCGGCCCCCCTTTTTTACCAGCTCAAGCAGATATTTCACATGCTGGAAAGCCTTGGATCGGCGCGCATCGAGGGCAACCATACCATTTTGGCCGATTTGGTTGAAAACAGGCTGGAGGGGGGCGTGCAGGAACCGGCTGATCAATTTCGGGAAATGGAAAATATTGAGCGGGCCATGACGTACATTGAGGAGCAGTTTTCCCCAGGTGCGCCCGTGACGGAGCGGCTCATTCGAGAATTGCACTCGCTCACCGTTGCTGCGCTTTCACGGGAAGGCGACCCCACGCCGGGCACGTATCGGCGGACCTCGGTCAGGATTGCCGGAGCCGGCCATCTCCCCCCAGACTTTTTGCATGTGCCCGGTTACATGGAGGAATTGGTGCACTTCATCAATGGCGACGATCCGCCAAAATACGACCTGATCAAAGTGGCACTGGCCCATCATCGTTTTGGCTGGATCCATCCTTTCCATAACGGCAATGGCCGGGTGGTGCGCTTGCTGACCTATCTTCTGCTCATCAAGTTCGGCTTCAATGTTCATGCAGGCGGCCGAGTGCTGAATCCAACGGCGGTCTTTTGCAACGATCGGGATCTCTATTACCGGATGCTTGCGCAGGCCGACACCGGAAGCCTGGAAGGTCGCGAAACGTGGTGCATCTATGTACTGCGCGGCATTCTTGAAGAGTTGCGCAAAGTGGACCGATTGGCGGATTTTTCCTATCTCCGGGAAAAAATCCTGACCCCGGCCCTGAACCACGCCGTGGAAAGACAGATGGTTACTCGCCAGGAAGCCTCCATTTTAAGCAGTGCGGTCAGGTTGGGCATCGCCAAAACCGGTGACCTGACCAGGACCATGCCTGACCTGACCTCTGGGCAGCGAACGTACCAGATCAAGAAACTGGTCGAGCGCCGGATGCTGCGGCCGATCACGGAAGGCGCTCGTCAGTACGCTTTCGGTTTCAGCAACAACATTCTGTTGCGCGGAATTGTTCGTGCACTACTGAAAGAAGGTTTTGTCCCATCAAGCCTGAATGCGAATGGGGCCGGTTCCTGATCGTGACCTGGCCTGGCATATCCCGTGAGCGTGGCAATGCCGACTCATTCACGTCCGCAAGGCCACCGGGGACGCTCTCGGAGATCGTCACGTACCGGTCAATAATTCTGTTGCGAGAAACCGCGAAGAAAGGGGAAAACCATGATCGAAGTCGGCGGAATTTTCAGTCTCATCCTGCTCATCGCCTGTATCTGGGCCATTGTTCAGGTTTTTCAAAGCCGGGCGAGCACGGGATGGAAGGTGTTCTGGATTGTTCTGATCCTTCTTCTGCCCCTGATCGGCTTGATAATCTGGCTCCTGGCCGGACCACGCGGCTCCAGGTATTGAATTCAC
>SKYX01000311.1 GCA_007127655.1 Desulfonatronum sp. | reverse complement strand
GTTAAATCTTCAGCAAGATCGGCTGATGTCCAAAAATGTCGTTGTAGTGTTATATATTGAATGCTTACGCGCCGAACTTTTTTTCGAAAAAGAGTGTAAACTGAGAAGTTACGGAGCGACTTTTTTCACGTCACAAGCGACTTTGCCCCGGCAGTCGCGCAATCACGTGCAGGAGGGATAATGGAGGGCATTCTTCATTTCCAAGGGTATGATCCTGGAGTTTTCCATGATGAGATGTTCGAAGCACCTGGTATGCCCAGGGCCGGAACACGCCTGCTTGCGGAGAAGCTGAATGCGCTGCCCGCTGGAGAGATTCTGGCTAGGCAGGCGGCCGCGGAAAAGGCCTTATTCGACCAGGGAATCACTTTTGCCGTCTATGGTGATGACCACGGTGCGGAAAAAATTTTTCCCTTCGACATCATCCCCAGGGTGATCGAGGCTTTTGAGTGGACACGGCTTGAGAGCGGACTCAAACAGCGAATACATGCGCTGAACCTCTTTCTTGACGATGTGTATCACCAGCAAAAAATCATCAAGGATAACGTCGTTCCTCGAGATCTCGTGGAATCGTCCCAGGGCTTTTTTCCGGCATGCATGGGACTCAACCCTCCGAAGGAAATCTGGAGTCACATTACCGGGACGGACCTGGTCCGGGATGCTCAAGGTGATTTTTACGTTCTGGAGGACAACCTCCGTTC
The DNA here is from genome assembly GCA_007127655.1 of Desulfonatronum sp. Lineage (GTDB taxonomy): Bacteria > Desulfobacterota > Desulfovibrionia > Desulfovibrionales > Desulfonatronaceae > Desulfonatronum. The sequence goes on along the minus strand of SKYX01000311.1, from coordinate 9,756 downwards.
ACCTTCCGGAGTTTCCTATGTTTTAGCCAATCGCAGAATCTTGAAGCGAACATTCCCCTCGGTGTTTTCCGCATCCAATGTTCGTGCGGTGGACGATTATCCGTCGAATTTGCTGGATATGCTCCACTTCATTTCACCGACAGCATCAGCAAACCCGCATGTTGTCCTCCTTACGCCGGGATTCTACAATTCAGCATACTACGAGCATTCGTTCCTGGCCCAACAGACCGGTATGACGCTTGTTGAAGGTTCCGACTTGGTGGTTCATGACGGTTACGTGAAAGCGCGAACCACAAAAGGTCTTGTCCGGGTTGACGTCATCTACCGCCGCATTGGTGAAGATTTTCTCGACCCATTGGTCTTTCGGCAAGATTCGTTGCTCGGGGTCCCTGGAGTCATGAATGCCTACAGGCAGGGAAAGGTGGCCATTGCCAATGCCCCTGGAACCGGGGTCGCGGACGACAAGGCCGTTTACGCCTATGTTCCGGCCATAATCAAATACTACCTTGGGGAAGATCCGATCATTCCCAACATCCCCACCTTTTTGTGTCGGGACCCGAAACAGTGTGACCATGTTCTGAACAATTTGGAAGAATTGGTTGTCAAAGCGGCCAATGAGTCCGGCGGCTACGGAATGCTCGTCGGCCCGGCATCCACCCGCCAGGAGCGTGAACAGTTTGCCGACCGGATCAAGGCCGACCCGCGCAACTACATTGCCCAACCTACGATTGCTCTTTCAAGGTGCCCGGTCATCGTTGGTGATCACTTTGAAGGACGGCACGTGGATTTCCGGCCGTACATTCTTAACGGCAGGGAAATACAGGTCATCCCCGGCGGTTTGACCAGGGTCGCCCTGAAAAAAGGTTCCCTGGTCGTCAATTCGTCCCAAGGTGGCGGCAGTAAAGATACGTGGGTCTTGAGCCAATAGGGGTGGATGATGTTAAGTTCACAGGCGGATGCCGTCTACTGGATGAGCAGGTATCTGGAGCGCGCCGGCAATATTGCCAGATTTTTGGAAGTCAATTGGCATTTGAACCTGGATCTGCCGGGAGAATATGCCGAACAGTGGAAACCTCTGTTGGTCACAACAGGCGACAGCGAGGATTTCGAGGCAAGGTATTCAGCTGGAACGATGGAGCATGTCATATTTTTCCTGACCGCCGACCCGGCCAATCCCAACTCCATCCGCTCCTGTCTGCAGGCCGCCAGGCGTAATGCCATGCGCATCCGGGACCTCATCCCCACGGAAATGTGGGAAGCCGTAAATACCTTTTACCATTCCGTACAGAATGCGAGCAAAGCTTCGGAGATAATTTCTGAAGATCCATTCAGCTATTGTGCCGATGTCAAATGGCGCAATTTGGTCATTGGCGGGATTGCTTCGGACATCATGGCCAATGAAGAGGCTTGGCATTTTTTTCAGCTTGGAAGACTGCTTGAGCGAGCCGACAAGACATCCCGCATTCTCGACGTCAAATATTACGTTTTGTTGCCAAGCCTGGATCATGTGGGCTCTGTCACAGATTCTGTCCAATGGTCGGCCCTGTTGAAGGCCACTGGTGGCTTTCAGGCTTTTCGACATGCCCATGGCCGGATTGAGCCGCAACGGGTTGCCGATTTTATGCTATTGGACCACGATTTCCCCAGGTCCGTCCTCTACTGCCTTACACAGGCCCAGCAAAGCCTGCACCAGATCACAGGAACCCGTATCGGACACTTCTCCAATCCCGCGGAGTTACGGCTTGGCCAAGTCTGTGCCAGTCTATCCTATCATACTATTGAAGAAATTTTCGATTTTGGGCTGCATGAGTTTATCGACGGTCTCCAGGCACGTCTTAACACCCTGGATACATCCATTTACGATACTTTTTTTGCCATGCTCCCGGCTATAACTTCGGAGTCGGACTAGTCGCCGGCTTGTTTTTCTTGCAAACCACCTTGGAGATCATGGCATGTTCTGTTTGGGCACGTCTTGTACCAAACTGGAATCGGCTGTCGAAATTTTGGCTCTGACGACGGAGCGGTTGATCAGCTGACGGGCTGATTGAAAGTGTGTCGACACTGCGTCAATCAATCGTGAGGAGTCTGGATGTGAAACGAAGGTTGCTCATCAAGCGGGAGGCATGCATGGGGTGCGGTAGTTGCGCAATTATTTGTCCGGCAGTATTTTGGCTGGAAAATGAAAGCGGCAAGGCCAGATGTGCTCCGGCTTCAGAGGGTTACGAGGATTTGATCGAAGACGCCGTGGAGTCCTGTCCCCAGGAGTGCATCCTTTTCTCTAACTCTGTTTCTGGGCAATCATAAAAACTTATGAATCTCAAGAAAGTAATCATCGCCATTGACAATCAACTGTTCCGGGAATGCCTTCAATCCGTTCTGGAGATCGCTGACGGTTACGAGATCGTCGGAGAGGTGAGTGATGGTCTGGAGGCCATAAAGCTCATCAAAAAACTTAAACCCGATTTGCTGATCCTCGACATCTTGCTGCCACGGCTGAACGGTCTCAGTGTGCTCAGCGAGGTTTCAGGGAAGCATCCAAAGATGAAAACCCTTGTTCTGACCATGAACGTAAGTGAAAAATATGTTGAAGAAGCCTTTTTAGCCGGCGTGCAGGGTTATTGCCTGCAAGACGCAGGGCGCGAGGAGTTGCTGCTTGCCGTAAGCAGTGTGATGGATGGTCGGATATTCATCAGCCCTGCTGTGGCTGGGGCCGTTATCAAAGGCTTTCTGGAATCCCGCAAGAAAAATGGCGAGGAATGTGAATGGGAGAATATCACGCGGCGGGAGCGTGAAGTCCTCAAACTCATCGCTGAAGGGTACACCAGTAAGCAAATGGGGGAAATGTTGAATATCAGCGTAAAGACCGTTGAAAAGCATCGCTCCAACATCATGAAAAAGCTCAAGCTGCATAAGACGTCGGAACTGATTGATTATGCGGTCAGGCATGGCCTCGTAAAACCCGAAGTCTGAAGTTCGTGGTGTATGTCTTCCCTGTTCGGTTTTTTGAACAATTTCAAAATGTGAGGATGAAATGGCAAACGGAGCAAATGGTTCCAATGAAGTCAGGGTCTGGCCCGGTTCGCCGAGCCCGCTGGGCGCCACCTGGGACGGCTCAGGCGTGAATTTCGCCTTGTTTTCAGCACATGCCCAAAAGGTGGAATTGTGTCTGTTCGATACCGACGGGGTTACGGAAACCGCACGAGTCACCCTGCCGGAATACACCCACGAAGTCTGGCACTGCTACCTGCCGGACGCCCGACCCGGCCAGCTTTACGGATACCGGGTCCATGGGCCCTACGAGCCCCAGGCTGGTCATCGTTTCAACCCCAATAAATTGCTTCTGGACCCCTATGCTAAGGCGCTGGTTGGAGAATTGGAGTGGGACGACGCCCTGTTCGGCTATACTGTGGGGCATCCGGACGAAGACCTGTCCTTTGACGAGCGGGACTCAGCCCCGTTCATGCCCAAATGCCGGGTTGTGGATCAGGCCTTTACCTGGGGGCGGCCCCTGGGCTTCCGACCCTGGCATGAAACCGTGATCTACGAAATGCACGTCCGGGGCTATACCGTACGCCATCCGGAGGTTCCGGAGGAATTCCGGGGCTCCTTTGAGGGCCTGGCTGCCCAGCCGGTCATTGACCACCTCAAAAATTTGGGAGTCACGGCCATCGAGTTGCTCCCTGTGCATGCCTTTTTACAGGACCGCCATCTCATCGAGCGCGGCCTGAGCAACTACTGGGGCTACAATACCGTCGGTTTTTTCGCCCCCAACCAGAGCTATTTGCGGCCCAGGAACGAGCTGTCCTCGTTCAAGCGCTTTGTCCAGAAGATGCACGATGCGGGCATCGAGGTGATTCTGGACGTGGTCTACAACCACACGGCCGAAGGCAACCACATGGGGCCGACCCTCTCGTTCCGGGGAATCGACAACCATTCCTACTACTACCTGATGGGTGATCAAAAGCGATTCTACAATGATTTCACAGGCACGGGCAACGCCCTTGAGCTGCGTCACCCCAAGGTGCTGTGCATGGTCATGGATTCCCTGCGCTACTGGGTGGAGGTGATGGGTGTGGACGGATTCCGCTTTGACCTGGCCACCACCCTGGCCCGGGTGGAAGGACCATATGACGAGCATGCCAGCTTTCTGGACGCCGTGGCCCAGGACCCGCTGTTGGGCCAGGTCAAGTTGATCGCCGAGCCCTGGGACACGGGCCTGGGCGGGTATCAGGTGGGCAATTTCCCGCCGGGCTGGGCTGAGTGGAACGATCAGTACCGGGATTCCATGCGCAAGTTCTGGAAGGGCGATGAGGACCAGCTCTCCAGCTTTGGCGGACGTTTTTCCGCCTCCGCGGACATCTTCAACCGCCGCGGCCGGCGGACCTGGACCAGCGTGAACTTCATCACGGCCCACGACGGCTTCACCCTGCACGACCTGGTCAGCTACAACGAGAAGCACAACGAGGCCAACGGCGAAGACAGCCGGGACGGCTCGGACAACAACAACTCCTGGAACTGCGGAGCGGAAGGCGAGACCGACGATCAAGACATTCTGGCTCTGCGCCGTCGTCAGATGCGCAATTTCCTGGCAACGCTGCTCCTGTCCCAGGGTACGCCCATGCTCCTGGCCGGGGACGAGTTCGCCCATACCCAGGGCGGCAACAATAACGTCTACTGCCAGGACAGCGAAATCAGCTGGCTCGACTGGGAAGGCATCAACGAGGCCGGTCGCTCCCAGATGGACTTTGTCAGCCGCCTCCTGAAGCTGCGCCAGGAGCATATCGTGTTCCACCGGGATCGCTTTTTTTCTGGTCAGGTTATTCCGGGAACCGAGGTCAAGGACGTGATCTGGCTGCATCCCTCTGGTCGCGAGATGACCCCCGAAGACTGGCAGGGAGGCGATGCCCGCTGTCTGGCCATCCGTCTGAGCGGAGAGGCCGGCATCGTGCACCTGACCCAGACCGGTGAGCAGGAGCCGGACGACACCTTTCTGCTGCTGGTCAATGCCGGCCATGAAGACGTGGCTTTCGTCTTGCCGAATGGCGACACCGTGACTTGGCAGACCCTGGTTGACACCATGGTTGAGGACGGCCGATCCGACGGCGACGCTCTGCCTGGGGGCTCGGAACGTGTTGTCGGGGGACGCTCGTTGCAGTTGCTGCGTTTCGTGGCCTAGAGAGGCGCGTTGTGTAAGCGCTCAATAAGACCGGAAGACCGCCGGGACTGTGTACTGCCTGGATAGCGGAACGCACCGGCCTGCGTCGGCGTGTTCCGCTATGACGGAATGGGGGTACCTCGGTAGCGAGTTTTCTCGATCGTCACCCCGGCGCAGGCCGGGGTTCAGGTGCTTTTGTGTGGTCCACATGCCCGGTGTTATTGAGCGATTACCGCGTTGTGTAAGTGCTTTAAAACTCCGGGCGATTAAACTGCATTCTTGAACACCTCGGCAACAAATATGACGGATCAGCATTTTCGTTCCCGGTATTCCTGGATTTTGTATGTTTTGATTGGGTTGGCGATTTTGCTGTTCGTTTTGTTCGCGGGCAGCAATTGGCTGCTCAATACCCCGTGGCTGGCCCAGCGGTTGTCCCAGTCGGCCGGCATTGAAATCCACTGGGAGCACGGACGGAGCCGTTACCCAGGGCAATGGGAAGTCGCGGGCTTTCACTTGGCGCGCAAAGACGACGAGCTTTTTCTGTCCCTTGACGCTGCTCACGCCACGCTCTCTCTTTCCCTTGCCGCTCTGTTTCAGGGGAAAGTGCACATCCTTGCGCTGGATGCCCAAGGGATCCGGAACTTGACTCTGAACGAACACGTTCTCGAGGGCGACGGACGGCTGCGTCTCGAAGACGCCCTGTTTACGGATCAGCACCTGGAAATCGCCCGTTTGCGTCTCAGCCTGGAGGGTGGAGTGCTCCACCGTCAGCTGGAAGTCGTTCCACATGACGTTCCACAAAAGGTTCAACTGGCCCGCGACATCAGCCTTACCAGTGCGGCAACACTGGCTCAGGTCGCCGCACTGGGGCCTGATGTGGATATCCTCGGTGCCCTTTCCGGCACGGTTCAGCTGGATGCCCATGCGGACGCCTGGGATGTCTTCACGCCGTATTTGGGCAGCTTGCCTTGGCTCGCGCTCTCCGGCTCTGGCCGACTGCACGGAGAGCTGATCCTCGAATGCGGGGTGTTGGCTGAGGGCAGCATCCTGCGTCTCGACTCTCCCGTGCTGATGGTGGAGGTTGATGAATCCAGCCTGCGGCAAGCTCGGAGTCTGAATCAGCATTCGGGCATCATTGATACACCGGGCAAGACTCACCGGGCCCAAGGCAACGGAGATGTGCTGTTGGGTGTTTCCTCCGAGCAACCGGCCATACTGACAGTGACCACTCGGTTGCGAGACGTGGCCCTTGTTGAGGCAACACCGTACGCCAGGCAGGCCGAACTGACACTTGCCGCGGACCTGGACAACCTGCGCATGGACAAGCTGGAACCTCCCTTCAGGGTCCATCTCGCGGCCAGCGGGCAGGTCATCCGCCTGGACATGCTCGATCCGTACCTGGAGCATACGCTGGACGGCCAGGGCATGAAGCTGCGCGGTGCGGGCCAACTGGAGGCGGAGCTGGAGCTCCTGGATTCTCGCCCCAATCACGCCCGCCTGGAAATCAAGGCTTCGCAACTCCAGGTCGATGCATTGGGGTACCAAGCGGATGGCGGCGGCTTTTTGCTTGCTGAACTGGACAGCGCCGCACAGGTAACGGTCAAAGCCGCACTGGTCGGCGCGACTCTGCTGCATACGGGACACCGGTTGCTTGCCGATGCCGATTTGCAACTTGCCGCCATCAGCCCATTTGACCCGAAACAGGCTCTGGAAGGCGCCCGTGGTGAGATCGCCTGGGAAAATGCACGATTGCCTGACATCAGTGCGCTTCAACCCTATTTGACCCCGTTTCTGCCCGATCCGGAGGCATTGACCCTGCTCGGTGGCGAAGCGCAATGCCATGGCCAATTGGAGCTGACAGCGAACCAGCTGCGTGGTTCACTTTCTTTCTCCGGCCGGAAACTGCGGACCCAGATACAGACGAACATCCTGGAAAGCGACGTTGATTTGTCGCTGCTCCTGAACGAAGCCACCCTCGACAATGAACAGTTGGACATCAGCGGCAGCCGGTTACGCTGGCTGGCTACAGCGGAAAAACACGAGACAGAGGGCCTGGAGAGCGAGATATTCCTCCGCGAAGGACGCCTGCACCGCCGAGACGGTGTACCCGGCGGACGGCTCGCTCTGGAAGGCTCGGTGCATCGACTCGGTTTCCTGAATGCGTTCCTGCCCAAAGCCCACGGCTTGGCCGTGGAGGGCAATGGCCGACTTTACCTGCGGGCTGACTTCGAGGGCCTGCAAATATTGCCGAAGAGCGAACTCCAGGTGACCACTGACGAATTGCGCGTTCGATTTCTCGACTATCAAGCGGCAGGCCGGGGCGATCTCTTCGCGCGGTTGGATACGCCGGATGAGGCTCTGTTCACACTGAGCATACCGCGATACACCCTACAGCGACAGGGTGAAGTCCAGTCGCACATGGAAGGACGTGACCTTGTCGTCACCACCCGAACCACACATTTCGAAAAGATGCTGGAGTCTGCTGAAGCCCGGTACTTCACGACGCATATCTTTCTGCCGGCGACAGAGGTTCCCGATGTCACCCGCTACAACAGCTACTTGCCCAAAAACGCCGGAGTCACGCTCCTTGGCGGGAAGGCACGCCTGTCCAGCGAGTTTACGCTGACTGGCCTCGATGCTCAGGGAGCGTTGGATATTTACGCCTCTGAAGCTGAACTTGCATTGCTCGACCAGCGTTTGGTGGGAGATCTCCAGCTTGCCCTCAACCTCACGGAGGGCGACTTGGCAACACGGCAATTTACGCTGGATCATTCTTTTCTTCGGCTGGATCAGGTGCAGCACCTTATGCACCACCAGGTGCATCGCCAAGAGCACCTCAAGGACGGTGGGCTTCGGGATGATGCCGATTGGTGGGTCCAGCTGGACTTTGATAATGCACGACTCCTTTGGACGGATCAGATTCAACTGGTGGGGGGATTACGCTTGGCAATGCGTGATACCGGCTTGCTGGCCCGCCTGTTTCTTCGCCGGGCGCGCGATGGCGGCTGGCTTGGTCGGCTGCTGGACGTGCGTGATATCCACGGCGAGGCCCAGCTCGATCTGAGCAACGACAGGATTCGACTCAGCGGTGTGGATCTCCGGGGTGAAACCCTGACGCTGCTGGCCGACCTGGATCTGGCCGGAGACGCATCGAATGGCGCAATGTATGCCCGTCTGGGCGCTCTGTCTCTCGGAGTCGAACTGAACGACAACGAACCGACCCTGCGCATTGTGCGGCCGCTGCGCTGGTTTCATGCCTGGCGGGACGGGAAAAATGTCGCACCGTGAACCATTATTTCGGTATCTGCTCAAAAAAAGTTTGGGCAATTTCACTGGGAAGCCGAGATGTAAGATGCATCTTCTGTTTCTCGATCGTTCCCACGCTCCAGCGTGGGAATGCAGCTCCCGACGCTCCAACGTCGCGAATTGAAATCCGGTGAGAGAAACGCTGCTCTTTGGATATCTCGGAGCATTTTTGCGCATAATCATTGCGTGGAACTCACCCGATCAGCTCTGGCTGATCGGAATAGATTTTTCACTCCGAACCAAAACCGGGCGCTGGAGCGCCCAGGGCTGCGTTCCCACGCTGGAGCGTGGGAACGATCGGAATAAGGACTAAAGACAAGGTAAATCAAGGAAAAACACCATGAACAGACAAATTCCATCAGTCGACAAGCACATTCCCTTTGGCCCGATTCTCGAAGCCGGTGGCGTGCGTTTCCGGCTTTGGGCCCCCGGTGCCAAGAAAGTGGACGTGGTCCTGGTAGGGCAGGATCAGGAGCACAGTGTGGCCATGCCGCCCTCCCGGGACGGCTGGCACGAAGTTCTGGTTCCCAAGGCCGGGTCCGGCAGCTTGTATCGGTTCAAGATCAACGGCGAGACCCTGGTCCCGGACCCGGGTTCGCGCTTTCAGCCCGAGGACGTCTCCGGGCCGAGCCAGGTGGTGGATACCGCCGGGTTTACTTGGGCAAATTCGGACTGGAAAGGGCGGCCCTGGGCGGAAACCGTGCTCTACGAACTGCATGTGGGCACGTTCACGCCGGAAGGCACTTACGACGGGGTGCGGGCGCGGTTGCCGTATCTCAAGGAACTGGGCGTCACGGCCGTGGAGCTGATGCCCCTGGCCGATTTCCCGGGCCGCCGCAATTGGGGCTATGACGGGGTGCTGCCCTTTGCCCCGGATTCGGTCTACGGCTCGCCTCAGGATTTGCGGCGTCTCATCGACGAGGCCCACGGGCTGGGGCTGATGGTTTTTCTGGACGTGGTCTACAACCATTTCGGCCCGGAAGGAAACTACCTGCATCTCTACGCCCCCCAGTTCTTCACCGAGGCCCATCAGACCCCCTGGGGCGCGGCCATTGATTTTTCGGTGCCCCAGGTCCGGGACTTTTTCATCGCCAACGCCGTGTACTGGCTGCGGGAGTACCGGTTTGACGGCCTGCGCCTGGATGCGGTCCATGCCATCCAGGACGACGGGCCGGTGCATATTCTGGAGGAATTGGCCCAGACCGTGAGCAAGGTTCTCCCCCAGGACCGACACGTGCACCTGGTTCTGGAAAACGACGCCAATCAGGCCCGGTTTCTGGGGCGAGCAGGTACCG
>SKYX01000192.1 GCA_007127655.1 Desulfonatronum sp. | reverse complement strand
TCTATGGCATTGCTCAAGGCTCCGGTCATGGTGGCGTCGCTGCCTTCGATCAGTTCCAGGTTGGTTAATCCGTACTCCCGGATCGCGTCTTCGGAGAGACGCATCAGGCCGGCGCCCGGATCAATGCCGATGATCCGCCCGTTGAACTTGTCCGCGTGATCGTTCATTTCAGCCATGGAATCAATCGTCACGTAGGAGGGTACTGCCCAGCCCAGTCTGGCGCCGCCGACAATGGGGCCCAGGTCTTCCACGGTGTCCTTGACCCGTTCGTAATAATCGCCGTGGGTCACAGGCAGCCAGGCCGTGACCATGCCGTCCACATTGCCCGTACCCACAGCCTGCCACATGGCCGCGCCGGCAACGGGCAGAATCTCTACATCATAGCCCATTTCCTCCAGGGCCGCCTTGACCACATGGGTGCTGGCAGCTGCGCAGTCCCATTCCACATAGGCGATGCGCACGGACTTGTCCTGGGCGGACGCCGTGCCGGCGGTTACCATCAGAATGATTGCCAGGGCCAGTAGGACGCGAAACAGTTTTCCACTCATCATAAAACCTCCTTGGTTTCGAATTAGGTTGGGGGTTAATTTTTCTTGGTGCCGAAGTGCTGCAGGACGCGGTCCAGGATGATGGCCACGATCACGATGCCCAAACCGGCTTCGAAACCGCTGCCCATCTGCAGTCGCTGGATGGCCCGCCAGACCTCGCCGCCCAGACCTCGCGCGCCGATCATGGCCGCGATGACCACCATGGACAGGCCGAGCATGACGGTCTGGTTCACGCCGGCCATGATGGTCGGCGTGGCCAGGGGCAGTTGCAGCTTGAACAGCTTTTGCCATTTGGTGGACCCGAAGGCGTCGGCGCATTCCACCAGCTCCCGAGGCACCTGCTTGATGCCCAGGCAGGTCAGGCGGATGGCCGGGGGCATGGAGAAGATCACCGTTGCAAAGATGGCGGCCACCTTGCCCAGGCCGAAAAAGGGAATCGCCGGGATCAGATAAACGAAGGCCGGCATGGTCTGCATCACGTCCAGAACCGGCTGCACGACCCGGTTCACGCCGCTATGCAGCGCGGCCAGGATGCCGATGGGAATGCCGATGCTCAGGGCGGTCAGGGTGGCGATAAGCACCAGGGTGATGGTGCTCACCGTGGGCACCCATAACCCCATGTTCCAGATCAGGGCCAGACCCAGCAGCGTAAACAGCCCGATGCCCCGTTTCCTGGTCAGCCAGAAGGTCAAACCGGCCGCGGCCAAGATGAACAGCCATGGCGGCAGGAACAACAGACCGTTTTCAATAGCCCGGATCACGATCTCCATGACCCGGGTGAAGGCGATGGTCAGAAAGGAAAAGTTGGTGACCAGAAAGTCGATGATCGCCTCAATGGTCGCCCCAATAGGTATTTTAGGCATCGTTGTTCCTCCCGCGTTCGGCCAGGGCCGCCAGGAGCGACCCGCGAATGATCACGCCCATCAGCCTGCCGTCGGGGCCGACGACCGGCAGCGGGTGGGGCAGGTTGGCCATTATCGGAATCAGGTCCGCGGCCGGGGTGTCCGGCGGTACACTGACAAAGTCGGTTTGCATGATGTGGTGCAGTTCGGTCTCGCCGCGTTTGGTGGCTTCGGAGGCCGTATCGGCCGTGACGTAGCCGATGACCTTGTGCTTGTCGTCGTGGACGAAAATCTGGGACAGCCCCTGCTTCTGCATGAAGCGCAGCGCGGACTTGGGGCCGTGGGCCGAAAGAAAGACCACGGCTTTGGGTTTGATCATCACGGATTCGGCGGTGAGCACCTTGGTGATGTCCACGTTTTCCACAAAGCGGGAAACGTACTCGTTGGCCGGGTTGGTCAGGATCTGTTCCGCGGTGCCGATCTGGACGATGGCTCCGTCCTTCATCAGTACGATCCGGTCTCCGATTTTCAGGGCCTCGTCCAGGTCGTGGCTGATGAACAGGATGGTTTTCTGCATCTTGCTTTGCAGATTGATCAATTCGTCCTGCATGTCTCCGCGGATCAGGGGGTCCAGGGCACTGAAGGCTTCGTCCATGAGCAGGATGTCCGGATCCAAGGCCAGGGCCCGGGCCAGTCCGACGCGTTGCTGCATGCCGCCGGAAAGATTGACCGGGTAGTAGTCTTCCCAGCCTTTCAGGCCAACCTGCTCCAGGGCGATCATGGCCTTCTCGCGCCGCTTGGTCGGGTCCATGCCTTGGATTTCCAGGCCGTATTCGGCGTTTTGGCAAACCGTGCGATGGGGAAACAGGGCGAAGTTCTGGAAGACCATGCCCAGCTTGGTCAGCCGGACCTGGCGCAACTCGTCCATGGACAAGCCTGTTATGTCCTGATCGTCGATCAGGATTTTGCCGGCGGTGGGTTCGATCAGGCGGTTGATGCACCGGACCAGGGTCGACTTGCCGCTGCCGGAAAGACCCATGACTACGACAATTTCTCCAGGGGCCACGGTGAAGCTGGCATCCGCCACGCCCACCCCGCACCCGGTCTTTTCCAGGATCTCGTCTTTCCCAACCCCGGCCTGAAGCATCTTCAAGGCTTCCTTGGAGTTGGAACCAAAAATTTTCGTCAGGTGCTCGACGCGAATTTTCGGTTCCTGGGTGGTTTCTGACATGAAAGCGTCCTCTGTTGATGGATGATGAAAGGCAGCCGTCTGGCTAAGATATCTTATTAAGATATATCAATCATGATGGTTCGTCAACATAAAATTTCACTTTTCTGAGAACCTGGAAATCCGAAATCCATCGAAGAGATAAGAAATGCAAAGGATAATCAGCAGGCGCTGAAATATTTTTCGAATTTTTTTGAAGATAGTGAAAGAAGTTATTAAGTGGTTTTTTAAATGTGAAGCGAAGAATCTTGTCTTCATGTCTATTCTATTGCGCTCTAAATTTATTCATGTATTTAGTAGAGTACTTTTTACTATTTGTGGATCAATAATACGTTATTGTGGGTGATTTGGATTGCTTTTGTGGTGATTGTCTTTGATTATTGGAAGTTTTTGTTTTGGTTTGTGGAGAATCGCCGTGTAATTGGCCGCTCATGTCAAGAAGGGTCCGTTAGGTACCTCGTTAAGTCGATGACGCGAAATTGTAACATTTGTGGGGTATGCATGCGTTTTGCGAGTCTTGCGAATGATTCCCTGGCAGAACCAGTGGGGCGTTGGGAGTCGTTCTTCCCGCATAGTCAAGGATTGAAATCTCCGACCGGCGAGCCGCGGATTGACGACGGACGGCATCGGGGGAATACTCTTCACGGGTTTTGATCCGCATTCGTCGACAACACGGAGCATGCCATCAAATCGTCTGGAAAATGTAACATGATCGTCATGCAATACGACTACTCTGAAGGCATTCTGCATCTGCCTCGCACCTCCATTCGGAAAGGTCCGTCGCGTTCAGCGTCCTGAGCGCGGCGGGCCTTTTCTTTTTGAGTTCTTGGCGCGCAGGGTGCTTTCAGAGGGGGTAAACAGGAGGTCCCATGGAACGTGAAGACAAAATGAAGATGACCTGCTCACCGGAGCAGTTGGCGGAAATTTTGCGCAGCATGGCTGATGCCATGGAGCGGGGGCGGCTGAGCCTGGACACCGTGGAGGTCGGATGGAACGAGGTGGAAAAAATTTCGCTGACCATTCGCAACGCCGCGGGCATGGCGGACGTGAAGATTCGGATTTCCTCCGGTGAACGTACGTTCGATCTCCCAGAAGACCTGGAAGACGCCGAGGATGTTGCTGATGATGGTTTGGATGGCCAGACTCGGGATCTGGGCCAGGGCCAAGTCAGGGAATTGTCTGAAGCGCAACCATCGGGCATGCCCCAAACGCCCGACAAACCTCGAGGAAGCTATGGTTCGCTGAAAAAGCGGATGAAAAAATCCTTTAAGAACATCATGTACGCGTTGCACGAAAATTCCTGGCCGGCAATGATCGACATCGAGGATTTCATTCGGGATTCCGAACAAATGGTGCTCTATCCGGACAAGGGCGACGAATTTTATCCTGCCTACAACGAGGCCGTGGCCGCTTTCGCCGCCGCGGTGCGGCAGCAGGATCTGGACGCCGCGTACCAGGCCGCTCACCTGCTGAATACGCTCAAGACCCAGTGTCACAAGAAATACGATTGACCGGAGAGCAACCGAAGGAGAGCAACGATGCTGGCCGCGAAAAGCAGAAAAATGGAAATCGTCAAACGTGACGACGCCAGATTCCTGATGAAAAGTCTGGAGTACCCGCCGCGCCTGACTGAGGCTGACGTGGCGTGCTTCCGCGTCATCACGTCCCAGGAGTTGACTCCGGAACAGGTGGCGCGAGTCGTCGCCCCCCTGGAGGTGCTGCCACGGCAGGACGAGGTTCTGGCCATCCACTGGCACCCTGAATACGTCCCCATGGACCTGATCCGACAGCGGATCGAGGCCACCTTTCCCTGCAAGGCATGCGAACTGATCATTCCCACCCAGCACAACGTGCTCATGGAGTACGGGGACTACTCCGGCGTGGAGGTGGACTGTTATTCCCACGGCTTTCAGCGCAAGGTCCAGCTGTTGCTGCATTTCCGAACCAGCAGGCTGGAATCCGCGGACGTGTTCAAGTCCATGCTGGACCACACCTTCCGGTACCGTTCCAGCCAGTTGTACGCCTTTCTGGACATGGTCACCAATACCAAGTTCGAGGACTATCTGCAGTTGGCCGCCGAGGAAACCGGAGTGGACGACGACGTGGTCCGTTTTTCCCGGATACAGGCCAAAAAGCTGCAACTTCTCCTGGATGAGCATGAGCAGAGCATTCCTCGGGACATGATCAAGAACAAGCTGATCCGGGAGTTTCTCACCGCCCAGGCGGATCTGTATCCCGAGTCCCTGGTCCACCGGGCCCAGGTGTTCCTGAAGACCGTCAAACGAATGGTCAAGGAAAACTTCAGCCCGACCTATTTTTACCGAACCTCCGAGTTTATCGAGGAAGCCAGAGCCTTGGGCGGCGGCGTGGTGGTTCCGCACCCGGAGCAGTTCTGGCCGATTCTCCTGGCGGATTACGACGTGGACGGCTACGAGGTCTGGAATCCGCAGTCCCAGGAGTACACCGAGTTCCTGGTCAACGTGATCAACCGGCAGAACAAGAGCCGGAGCGTGGACGATCGATCCCTGCTGGTGTTCATGGGCGACGACACGCATATGACGGAAAAGCTCAAGGACCCCGCCCAGGCTGAGGCCGCGAAGTACTACCGGAATATCGGTGTGCAACCGGCCTGGGATGATTTGCGCATCCGCAAGAGCCTGATCGTGGGCAATGCCAGTCGGGCGCGAAGCATTGAGGAATATCGGGCCAGGCTGGATGGGTAAGGGGAAGGGAAGAAGGCTGAAGGCTGAGAGCTGAGGGCTGAAGTAGAAACATTAAACAGTGAGAAACGACATGGCGGATGAAAAATTTCGGCACGAATCCTTGCAGGACAAGGAATCCATCGGCAAGTACCTCAATGCGCTCAGCGACGGCTTCCTGAACGGCAAGCTGCAGTTTTCCTGGAAGGACAAGCGGCTGGTCCTGGAACCGCAGAGCCTGATCAAGTTCGACGTGGAAACCAAGAAAAAGGACGGCGAGGTGAAGATGGTTTTGCGTTTTCGCTGGGAGCAGGCCTCGGAGAGCAGCATGTTCGTGGATGGTCCGCTGGTTATTGAAGCCAAGGAAAAAGGCTAGGCATTCATGCATGCTTTCGAGGGACTGGAGCAGAAAATCCAGTTCATGGTCCTGGAAGTGGCCAAACAGGTGGACGAGACCCTGAAGGTGCTGGTCGCGCCGGAAGCCGCGCAGATCGAGAAGGTCGCCTCGCGGGACGACTACATCGACAACTTCAAGAGCGTGATCGAAAATACCTGCTTTTCACGGCTACACGGCCAGGCCCATCTGGACAAGGCCGGGATCGACTTCGTTCGCGCCGTGAACATCATCAGCAACAATCTGGAGCGGATCAGCGATTTTTCCGTGAATATCGTTCAACAGGTCCAGTATCTTTCCGATTCACGTTTTCTGGATCAGTATGAATACCGGCCGTTTTTCCGTCAGATTCTCGGGGCACTGGACATCGTGGTCCGCTCCCTGTTTCATCGGGATCTCTCCCTGGCCCTGCGTATCTGTCGGTCCGAATTCATTCTGGACAAGCTTTATAAGCACAATTTCGACAAGATTATCGTCCAGTTGCAGTCCGGTCGGGAAGCCCACAACCTGATCACCACCTTGTTCATCTTTCGGTATCTGGAGCGAATGGGGGACTCCCTGCTGAATATCGGCGAGGCGGTGATCTTTTCCGTGGTCGGCGAGAAGCTGAAGATCAACCAGTTTCAGGCCCTGCGTGAATCCCTGGATAATCTGGGTTTCGACCTGCCGATGCGGGAGGTGGAGTTCGAATCCATTTGGGGAACCCGGTCCGGCTGCCGGATCGGGAAAGTTTCCAGCGACGGTCAGGGCGATTCCACCGGGGTCATCTTCAAGGAAGGCAAGTTCAAGAAGATCGCTCAGGAAAGGGAAAACATCCAACTCTGGGAAGCGATTCTGCCCGGCCTGACACCCAAGGTTTTCGGCTTTCAGGAGAGCCGGGACAACGCTTCGATCCTGTTGGAGTTTTTGACGGGGTGCACGTTTCAGGAAATCGTCTTTAACGACGACAAGGAGACATTCGAGGACGCGTTTTTTCTGGTTCAGGAAACCGCGACCATGATCTGGCAGAAAACGCTCCAAGCCAGAGTGCTTCCCTGCACGTTCGTTGAGCAGTTATTTTCCCGCATCGAGGACGCTTTCGTGGCCCATCCGGACTTCAACTCGCCCCAAGTACAGTTCTGCGGCCTGAAGGTCCCTTCGACCATGGAACTACTGGAACAACTGCGCGAGGTGGAACAGGAGATAACCTCTCCGTTCTCGGTGTTCATTCACGGAGACTACAACAGCAATAATATAATTTACACCCAGAAAGAGCAGCGCATTCACTATATTGACGTCCATCGCTCCAAGGACGGGGATTATCTCCAGGACGTGTCCGTATTTCTGGTGTCCAACTTCCGGATTCCGATCTTTGATAAGGTCGTTCGGTGCAAGCTGAACCATGTCGGCCTGCACTTTCTGCATTTTGCCCGCCAATTCGCCCAGGAGCACCAGGACGCGACCTTTGAAATCCGCCTCGCACTGGGCTTGATCCGCTCCTTCGTGTCTTCGACCCGGTTCGAATTGAATGAAGAGTTCGCTACTGCCATGTTCATCCGGGGAATCTACCTCGCCGAACTGGTCCTGGCCCATCGGGGTCAGCCCTGGGAGGCGTTCAAGGTTCCGGATCGCATCCTGCGGTACCGGTATTATTGACATGGGCTGGTCGTTCCGAACCCGACCCCGAATCTGAATCAAGAGGAAGCATATGAAACGGATAGCAGTCATCGGCAACCCCGGGAGTTGGTCCACGGAGAAGCTGGCCGACGCCTTTGAGGTTAGGACCGGTTATCGCTGCGTTGTAGACATGGCCAGGGTGCATATGGACCTGGACAGCGGACGGATGTGGTTCAACGGTGAAGATCTGTCGACGTTTGACGCCCTGACCGTGAAAAAGATCGGCCCGTTCTATTCGCCGGACATGCAGGATCGTTTGAGTCTTCTGGACTTGCTGGCCCGGAACGGGACGCCGATCTTCTCCAACCCGACCGCGATCCTCTCGGCCCTCAATCGTCTGAGCTGCACCGTAATCCTGCGGGCCGGAAAGATGCCGATGCCGCCGACCACCATCACCGAGGACGTGGAAGCCGCAGTGGAGGCCGTGGAAAGGTATGGGAGGGCCGTGTTCAAGCCGCTGTACACCTCCAAGGCCCGGGGCATGGAGGTGATCCAGGCCGACCCTTCGTGCCGAGAGCGGATCACCCGCTTTCAGACCCATGGCAATCCCGTGATGTACATCCAGAAAATGCTGGACACGCCGGGCAAGGATCTGGGCATCGTCTTCCTGGGGGGAGAGTATTTCGGGACTTATGCCCGGCAGAGTTCCGGGGCCTGGAACACGTCCACGTCCAGCGGGGGCAAGTATGCGAGCTATGAGCCGACCAAGGAGGTCATCGATCTGGCCTGGAAGGCCCAAAATCTGTTCGGGCTGGACTTCACCTGCGTGGACGTGATGGAATCCAAGGACGGACCGATGATCTTCGAGGTCTCGGCCTTCGGCGGCTTTCGAGGTCTCCTGGAAGCCCGAGAGCTCGACGCTTCAGGGCATTTCGCGGACCACGTCCTGAAGCGGGTGCAATCATGAGCGCGATGTCCGCGGACCATGTCCGCTCCAGACTGCTGGATCACGTCGCCGGGGACGGAAGAGGTGCCTGGTCATTGTTGCGGTTGCGCTTCGGGGAGTGCGTGATTGATGTGCGGACGAACAATCCCTCGTTGATCACCAACCTCACGCGATACTACTCGGATTTTCTGGACAGCGGCACGGGTTCCGAAAGCGGCAATCCTCCGGACATGATCGTGACCGCCCTGGAGACGGATGTTTGGAACCCGGATTTGCCATGGATCGTCAAGCAGCCTGATCCGGGCAAGACCAAGATCAAGGAAGAGTATCTGGACCTGACCCTGGAACAAGGCGAAGGGCGGTTCGTGCGCAAGCGCCTCACCGGGATGCTCTTTTATTTCGACCGGGAAACGCATCTGGCCGTCGGCCCCTGTCAGGCCAACGACAACCAGGTGATCAACTTCATCAACAGCCGGTTCATCCAGTGGATGCTGGACCGCAACGGCCTGCTCTGCCACGCCGCCGGAGTTTCCCTGAACGGCAATGGCCTGGCCCTGGCCGGTTTTTCCGGGATGGGCAAGTCCACCCTGGCCCTGCACATGATGCGTCGCGGCCTGGACTTCGTCAGCAATGACCGACTGTTGATCCAGGACACCAGGTCCGGGCCGCTTCCGCATGGCCCGACCATGCACGGCGTGGCCAAGCTGCCCCGGGTCAATCCGGGGACGATCCTGGGCAACCCCTCCCTGGCCGGGCTGCTGGACGCCTCCCAGAAAGAGGCCTACGCCCGGATGGAGCCGGACGAACTGTGGAACCTGGAACACAAGCACGACGTCTATCTGGATGAATGCTTCGGCCAGGGAAAATTTCTCGACTCCGCCCGGATGGTCGGTCTGGTGATCCTGAACTGGAAACCCAAATATCCACGTACCTCCCTGGAACTGGTGAATCTGACCCAGCGCCCGGAACTGCTGGACACGGTGATCAAATCCCCAGGCCTGTTCTTCCTCCCCCGGCCCGACGTCGCATACCGTTTCCAGCCCGAGAGCTATCTGGATATTTTTAAAAAATGCGCGATTTTCGAGGCCCAGGGCGGAGTGGACTTCGACCATGTGGCCGACGCCTGCGTCCACTATCTGGGGCAGCAGGGAGAGGGGTGAGGAGGGAGTTCACCAGTGCAACACATCCGTATCTCCCGCACCGCACTGATCCCTGACGAGCTGCGCCTGGCCCGGTACCTGAAAGCCCCGGAGCTGGGTCCGCGGGTGCTGTTTTTCAGCGGCGGCACGGCTCTCAACCCCTTGAGCCGGGAGCTGGTTCGCTATACGCACAATTCCATTCATCTGGTCACCCCTCTGGATTCCGGAGGCAGTTCGGCCAAGCTCCGGGAGGCCTTCCGGATGCCCGCGGTGGGGGATCTGCGCAGCCGGTTGATGGCCTTGGCGGACCAGAGTGTGAAGGGCAACCCGGAAGTCCGAGAGCTGTTCGCCCACCGACTGGCCAAAAGCGCCGCCCCGGAGGAATTGCGGCATAACCTGGAGCGGCTGGTTGCGGGCCGGGACGCGCTGGTACGGTGCATCCCGGACCCGATGCGCAAAATTGTCCGCAACTATCTGCGTATTTTCCAGGAGAAGATGCCCGAGGATTTCGACCTGCGCGGGGCCAGCATCGGGAACCTGATCCTGACCGCCGGCTACCTGACCAGCCAGCGGCGCATCGACTCGGTGGTCTTTCTGTTTTCCAAGCTGGCCGAGGTCCGCGGCGTGGTCCGACCGACCATGAACCGTTATCTGCACCTGGCCGCGGAATTGGAGAACGGCGAAACCATTGTTGGCCAGCATCTGCTCACGGGCAAGGAAGCACCGCCCATCACCTCCAGGATCAAGCGGGTTTACATTCGTTCCGAAGGAACGGGAGGCGAGCCGGTTCGGGTGGCCATCCGCGAGAAAGTGCGGAACCTGATCCGCCAAGCCGACCTGATCTGCTTCCCCATGGGTAGCTTCTATTCCAGCCTGATCGCCAACCTGCTGCCGGGCGGTGTGGGCCAGGCCATCGCCGAAAACAACTGTCCCAAGGTCTATGTGCCCAACATTGGGACGGACCCGGAACAGTTTGGGATGACCCTGGCTGACAATACGGACATGCTGTTGCGTTACCTGCGCCAAAGCTGTGTGGACGATCAACCCGTGGAGCGGCTGCTGAACCTTGTGCTTCTGGATTCCCG
>SKYX01000034.1 GCA_007127655.1 Desulfonatronum sp. | reverse complement strand
TGGCCATGTCCAGGGCCTCGGTGAAGTCCTTGGCCCGCATCACGGCCAGCACCGGCCCGAAAATCTCCTCCTGGGCCGTGCGGTGCTCGGGCCGGATGCCTTCGACAATTGTCAGGGGCACGAAGCAGCCCTTTTCCGGCACCTCGCGCTGGACCACGATCCGGCCTTCCTGCTTGGCGGTCTCGATGGCCTCCAAAACATTTTTCTGCTGTCCCGTATCCACCACCGCGCCCATGAAATTCCCGGGGTGTTCGCTGGGGCCGATCTTCACGGACAGGGCCGCCTCGCGCAGCCGGGTCATAAACCGGTCATAGATGGCGTCCAGGACAATAACCCGGGAGCAGGCCGAGCACTTCTGGCCTTGAAAGGCGAAGGCCGAATAGATGACCTGGGGCACGGCCTCGTCCAGGTCCGCGTCGTCGTCGATAATGATGGCGTTCTTGCCGCCCATCTCAGCGATGACCCGCTTGCACTGGTCCTGACCTGGATGAACCTTGGCCGCCTTTTCGATGATCCGTAATCCCACTTCCACGGAGCCGGTGAACGCGATCACGCTGACGTCCGGGTGCTCCACCAGGTAATCGCCCATCACCCGGCTACGGCCCGGGCAGTAGTTGAAGACGCCATCAGGCAGGCCGATCTCCCGGAACACCTCCACCAGGCCGTAGCCTACCAGGGAGGACAGGGAAGAGGGCTTGTAGATCACCGGGTTGCCGGTGACGATGGCGGCGGAAACCATGCCCATGGAAATGGCGAAGGGGAAGTTCCAGGGCGCGATGACCGCGGCGATGCCCTTGGGCTGATAGAACAGCTCGTTGACCTCGCCCGGAGCGTTGCCCATCCGCTGCGGCACGCCCAGGCGGATCATCTCCCGTGCGTAGTAATCCAGAAAGTCCACGGCCTCGGCCACGTCGTTGTAGGCCTGGTCCCACTGCTTGCCCACTTCCAGCACCTGCCAGGCGGACAGCTCGAAAACCCGGCGGCGGCAGACGTCCGCGGCCTTGAACAGGTACTTGGCCCGCTCTTCGGGGGAGGTGTCCCGCCAACCTGGCAGGGCTTTGCGGGCAGCATCCAGGGCCTGGTCCACCTCCTCCCGGCCGGCTTGGCAGACCTGGCCTAGGACTTCATCCGGGTCCGCCGGGTTGGAGGAAGCGATGAGGTCCTGGGTGAAGATCTCCTTGCCGTCGATGAACACCGGCCAGTTTTTTCCCTTTTGGGCGCGGATCTTGGCAATGGCCTCGGGGAAGGCGCTTCGGGCTTCGGGTACGGTGAAATCCACCAGGGGCATGTTCTTGAAGGTGGAGACGCCCAGGGGCTTGCCGGTGGACGTGCCGGGCATGGCGGTTTCAGGCGTAAAGGCCCGGGCTTTGTCCCGCTCCAAGGTTTTGATGGGATTTTCCAGCAGTCGGTCCATGTCCGCCTGATCCGCGAAGCTCTGCTTCAGGAAAGACTCATTGGCCGTGTTTTCGAGCAACCGACGCACCAGATAGGCCATGCCCGGCAGCAGCTCGCCGTAGGGGCAGTACAGCCGGACCCGGTCGGCCACGTTCTTCAGGCCTTTGCGTACGGGCTCGGCCATGCCGTAGAGCACCTGAAACTCGTAGCGCTCCGGGGGAACCCCGAGGTCCTTGGCCGTTTCCATGACCATGGAAATGGACCGGATGTTGTGAGAACCGCACTGAAAATAAATCAGGTTCTGCTGCTCCAGAATCATCCGGGCGTGGCGCTCGAAAGCAGCGTCGGTCTCCGGCTTTTTGGTCCAGACCGGAACGGGCCAGCCGTTTTGCACAGCGACGATGGTTTCCTGATCCCAGTAGGCCCCTTTGACCAGGCGGATGCCGATGGGCAGATTCTGGACCTTGGCCCAGTCGATCAGGTCTTTCAGATCCTCGTCCGTGCAGCGCAAGTAGGACTGGAGCACGATGCTCAGGTGCGGATAGCCCCGAAACTCCGGCTCGGTGCGCAGCCGCTTGAACAGCTCCAGGGTGGCTTCCTTGAACTTGAGGGATTCCATGTCAATGCAGAGCGCGCCGCCCAGTTCCTTGACCCGGGCGTAGATGGGCCGCAATCGGGAAAGGATGCCCCGCACCGTGTCCTCCACGTCCACGGCCTTGGCCTGGGAGTAGAGGGCCGAGGGCTTGATGGAGACGTTCAGCCGGGGCGTGTGGCCCCAGTCCAGGTCCGCGGACGCGCCGCCGGGGGACGTGAGGGGCTTCCAGGATGATTGGACCTTGGCCAGGGCGTCCAGCAGTTCCATATACCCGTCCATGTAGGCCTGGGCCTCTTCCTCGCTGACCGTGGCCTCGCCCAGCAGGTCCACGGTGAAGGCGAAGCCGTCCTTGCGGATTTTTTGGAGGCTGGAAACGGCCTCCTTGGTGTTCTGGCCGATGATGAACTGGCGGGCCATGCCCTCGATGTTGGAACGGATGATCTTGCCCATGGCCTTGGCCGCGAAAGCGCCGAACAGCCCTCCGGACTTTTCCGCGCCCCACTTCAGGACCGCGGGAATGTCCCCGCTGCCCTGGCCGGAAAAGTATTCCTCGATATGGCGTTGCAAGGATTCGGATGTGTTCAGATAGGGCAGTACGTCCACGAACCGGAACAACTGGACCTTGAAGTCCTCGTTGCGCATGGCCCAGTCCATGACCTTGCCGGTCCAGAACCCTTTGTTGAAGACGCTGGGTGCTTCGCCTTGGATGGAACCGAAAAACTGCCGCCC
>SKYX01000126.1 GCA_007127655.1 Desulfonatronum sp. | reverse complement strand
GGAGCTGTTGAAGCTGTTGCCCGATTTCGTGAAATGGGTCTCAAAATCGGCTCTTGCACGGGGTATACCCGCGTAATGATGGATGTCCTTGAACCTGTTGCCAAGGGAAAAGGCTATGCTCCGGACGTTGTAATTTGCTCTTCTGATGTCCCTGCGGGAAGACCCTTGCCCTGGATGTGTTGGTTGAGCGCAATCCATTTGGAGATATATCCCTTGAAAACCATGGTAAAGATCGGAGACACGCTCAATGACATCCGGGAAGGACTGAATGCTGGAATGTGGACCATCGGCCTAACGCGAACCGGAAACGAACTGGGCCTCAGCGTGGATGAAGTCAAGGCTGTTGATGATGACCATCTTGAGTCACTATTAGGGGAAGTCGCGAGCAAGTTTAACCAGGAAGGGGCCCATTTCGTTGTTCAAAGCCTTGCTGACTGTCCGGATATAATCACTCGCATCGACCGGCGGTTGGCCATGGGGCAACATCCTTGAGTGCAATCACAAACTGTCTGATGAGTCACTTTTAAAGGTTTCTTTCCAGTATGAATGGCGGTCACATGCCGTTGCTTGACTGAATAACAAACCAACTTTGTTATTCTTTTCAATCAATAAGGCTCATTCTTTACAATATTTTTTTAGTAGAATATCATCTATCTTATACAGCTGGGGGAGCCGCAAGGCTGAGAGGGGGCAGAGGCCCCGACCCTTGGAACCTGACACGGATTATGCCGTCGTAGGGAAGCACCGCGAGAGACCGCCTTTTCGGACCGCAGAGCTTCATGCCA
Source organism: Desulfonatronum sp. (assembly GCA_007127655.1). Taxonomy (GTDB): domain Bacteria; phylum Desulfobacterota; class Desulfovibrionia; order Desulfovibrionales; family Desulfonatronaceae; genus Desulfonatronum. Next base: position 1,940 of record SKYX01000126.1, on the reverse strand, counting down.
GGTTCCGAAAAGGCGTTTTTTTTCGCGAAATGCTTTTTCACCACGGAATACACGGAAAGCACCGAAATAAAACAGTTGAAGCGGAACACCCTGGGAGCGAGGGCGTCTCGCCCTCGTCATTTTCATGTCCGTGGGGAGGCATGAAACAGCTTGGCCATGAACATTTGGCCCGAAGACCAAAGGAGGTTGGGTTTGCAAGTGATCGTCAACGGAGCGAGCGAATCCCTTCAGGAGGACGTCACGCTTCATAACCTGATTGCATCCAGGGGCCTGGACCCGGCCCGGGTTGTGGCCGAGTTGAACCGGGAGATCGTGCCGGGAGACCAGTTTCAGGAAACCAAACTCCAGGAGGGTGACCGGCTGGAGCTGTTGCAGTTCGTGGGAGGCGGCTGATGCACAACATGATGGACGATCTGTTCGAGATCGGCGGGGAACGCCTGGGCAGCCGCCTGCTCACCGGAACGGGCAAGTACGGCGACGACGCGATGATTCCGGAGGTCTGCGCGGCCTCTGGGTCCGAGGTGATCACCGTGGCGTTGCGGCGGGTGGATTTTCAGGCTGCCATGGGCAACGTCATGGACCACATTCCCAAGACCATGCGCCTGTTGCCCAACACCTCCGGAGCACGCACAGCGGACGAGGCCGTGCGCATCGCCCGGCTGGCCAAGGCCATGGGCTGCGGCAGCTGGATCAAGATCGAGGTCATCGCGGACAACAACCATCTGCTCCCGGACGGTTACGCCACGATCAAGGCCACGGAAATCCTGGCCGCCGAGGGCTTCGTGGTTCTGCCCTATGTCAACGCGGATCTGTACGTGGCCAGGGATCTGGTTTCCGCCGGGGCCGCGGCGGTGATGCCCCTGGGCGCGCCCATCGGCACCAACCGCGGCCTGCAAACCAGGGAGATGATCCGCATCCTGATCGAGGAGATCGACCTGCCGATCATCGTGGACGCCGGCCTGGGGCGGCCTTCCCATGCCTGCGAGGCCATGGAAATGGGTGCGGACGCGGTGCTGGTGAACACGGCCATTGCCACGGCCGCTGATCCCGTGAGCATGGCCAGGGCTTTTGGTGAAGCCGTGCGCGCCGGGAGGCGCGGGTTCCTTGCCGGGGCCGGGGTTCAGCGTTTGAAGGCCGATGCTTCCTCGCCATTGACCGGCTTTTTGGAAGGGTGACGGGCATGAGTTTTTCCGAAGTCATGGATGCCTACGCTGGTCTGGACATACCCACGGCCATCCATGACTCCCAGCACCAGGACGTCCTTCGAGCCTTGGAAAAAGACCGGCCTGGGCCAGAGGATCTGTTGGCCCTGCTGTCGCCGGCTGCCGGAGTCATGCTGGAAGAACTGGCCCGCAAGGCCGCGGCCCTGACCCTGCGGCATTTCGGCCGGGCAGTTCAGCTGTTTACCCCGCTCTATGTCTCGGACTTCTGTACGAACCGTTGCGTGTATTGCGGCTTCAACGCGGAACAAAAAGGCCCGCGCCGCCAGCTTTCCCTGGAAGGGGTCCGGGCCGAGGCCGAGTGTATTGCCGCCACCGGACTGCGCCAGATATTGGTGCTCACTGGCGACGCTCGGGCCAAGGCTCCGCCGGAATTTCTGGAGCAGGTGCTGACGGTGCTCCGCGAGTTCTTTCCCAGCCTGCTCCTGGAGGTCTACGCTCTGACCCGGGAAGAATACGCCCGGACGATCCACGCCGGGGCCGAAGGGCTGACCATTTACCAGGAAACCTACGACCCGGAGCAATACGCCCGGATGCACCCCAGCGGCCCGAAACAGGACTACGCCTTTCGCCTGGACGCACCGGAGCGGGCCTGCCGGGCAGGGATGCGCTGGGTGGGCATCGGCGCGCTCTACGGTCTGGGCGACTGGCGCAGGGACGCCTTCTGGGCGGCCATGCACGCCCGTTGGTTACAGGATCGGTATCCCGGCGCGGAAATCG
>SKYX01000306.1 GCA_007127655.1 Desulfonatronum sp. | reverse complement strand
GTCCGCATGCTCTCCAACCTGGAAACGGAACAGGCCAAGCTTTTGCAGATCATCCTGGTGGGTCAGCCGGAACTCAAACGCATCCTGGCCTCCCCGGACATGCTCCAGTTGCGCCAACGCATCAACATCAACTGCCACATCCAGCCCCTGACCGGGAAGGAAACCGGAGAGTACGTCCTGTACCGCCTGGAAAAAGCCGGAAACCGCGAGGCCGTGGAATTCGCTCCCGAGGTTCTCGCCCTGATCCATGCACACAGCCGCGGGGTGCCCAGGCTGATCAACATCATCTGCGACTATTTCATGCTGTCCATGTTTTCGGAAGAAACCAGGGCCATGGACGGCCCCACGGCCCAGGAGATCGTCAAGGAGCTGGATTTTGAACAGCAATTCTGGCAAACTGATGTCGAAAATGTCCCGAACAACCATTCCGGGAGCACCGACGACGTGTCCGGAAAATACCCTGACCTGGAGAAAACAAAGATCAAGCTCAGTGCGCTGTTGAAGGACATAACCCAGCGCATCGAGTACCTGGAACTGAATGCGGACCAGTGGAGCAGGAAGGTCTTCCTGGACGGCAGCGAGGAACGGTTCTCCGGTCTGGAGGAGAGCATGGCCCAGCAGGCCTTGCAGCTGGAAATTCTCGGAGAAGAGATCCACAAGCTCCAAGCACAATCCCCCGGCACGCCTCAAGAAGAAGGGTTGACAGAGAACCAGGACGCAACGTCAACACTTCCGGATGCGGACACAAGTCAGTCGCCCCAGGGCAAGAGTTTTTTGCGTCGGCTCTTCGGCAAGGGAGGCGAGGGCTGATATGGAGTCCCGCGAATCGAAGCCTGTGCCGAAGGTGAAAATATTCCCCCTGGCACCGAGAGCTCCGGCTCTGAAAAATGGGAACATCGATCTCCTCCGTGGCTCGGCGTCAAGCAAGCCTCCGCGGGGGCGATAAATACATTCCTTCATGGAGGATCATCCTATGCAACATCGTGCGTTATCACATGCCAAAACCTCTCTGAGGTCGATCCTCCGGCTGCTCTTTCTGACCCTCGTCATATTCCCGTCACCCGTCCTGGCCTCGGAACTGACTATTCGCCCCTCCATTGCCATCAGCGAAGAATACTCGGACAACGTGAACCAGGATCGGGAAAAGCTTTCCGAGTTCACCACCCGGGTCAAGCCCGGGTTGTTCGTCGGCCAGGAAGCCCGGTATTGGGATCTCAGCCTGTCGTATGGCTTCGAGTATTTGTATTATGCACAAGGCAACAAGAAAAAAGGCGATGGCACGTTCATGCAGGACGACACCAAACACACGGTCAATGCCCGTGGCTTGGCGCGTCTCGTGCCCAACCTGCTCTTCCTGGAAGTTCGAAACGACTATCGCCGGGTGGACCTGAACCTGCTCCGATCCTCCCAGGTTCCCCTCACCCCAGATACCGGCCCGGACGGTCAGCCAGTCCAGGAACCCGGTGTGGAGGCCACGGAAACGGAGTTCATCGAGTCCACGGAGCGGGACCGAGACAGCTCGGACCGCAACGTCTTCTCCATTTCCCCTTTCATTGAATTCCAACCCACGCCGTTGAGCACGTTACGGACGGGGTATACCTACACAAACACGTGGTACAAGGAAGAGGGCATCGAAAGAAAACATCTCCACGAGGCCTTTCTCGACGCTGGCTACGAGCTGACAGCCAAACTCGGACTTGACGCCGGCTATTTCAGTGCCTGGGAGCGGGTCATTGATCCATCCGACTCGCCCGGCCAAGAAGAGGAGCCACTCTCCGGCCGCGAGGATCGCCACACGGTGTTCATTGGTCCGCGCTATGCGTATGCCGAGAATTCCAGTATTTATACCCGGATTGGCAACACCTGGCGACGCTCCCCGGATTGGCCATCCGATCACGAACCGTATTGGAGTGCGGGGTTGACCCATGCTTTTGCGGCTATGACCGCGGCCTTGATGTCGCAGGTCAGGTACACTTACGATCCGCTGAAGGAGGAATCCCGGCGTGAGATCCTCAACACCGCATCCTTGACCCGGCCCTATGCCCGGGGATCGGTGGCACTCACGGGTGCATATACCCTGCTCAACGAGCCCAAGGGGACCAGATTCTCCACGGGCGCCCACGTCACGCATGAACTTACCCAGCGGCTCACGGCCAATGCCCGGCTGACCTACAGCCGGCGCAAGGAGGACAAGGATGCGCGGCAAGAGGATGGAGCCCAGGAAACGTTTTCGGAGCGGATCAACGACTGGCGGCTGCGTCTCGGACTGACCCATCTCCTTGCCCGTGACTTCACCCTTGACCTGAATTACCTTTTCATTGACTCAGCTTCCAACGATCCTCTTTCCGACGATACCTTCCGGGAAAACAGGGTCACCCTGGAGGTGAAAAAAGTATTCTAGCCCAGCCCCTTTGCACTCCCTCCACCCATGCTCCAAACCTCCCTCTCCATCGCCGCCATGGTGACGGCCCTGGCCGTGCCTCTGTTCCTGCTTGTGCGCGGACAGCGGTCCGTGGATATGTTCCTGCTTCTGGCCGCGCTGGGGGTTTGCGCGGCCCTTGAACTTTTCGATCTATTGGCCCTGCTCGATCCAGACGCCCTCCCCACCTGGAAGCCCTTGGCCATGTATGCCGAGGGCCTGCTGCCCTTAGCCTGGCTCCTATTCAGCCTGACCTTTGCCCGAAACCTGGACAGGCAGAACATCTCCAGGATGCAGGCCGCCTGCCT
>SKYX01000372.1 GCA_007127655.1 Desulfonatronum sp. | reverse complement strand
TGTTTTCCGGCTCAGCCGCGTGCGCGGTTAGGACGCAAAGACAAAGGATCGGTATGCTGAGGGCCAGACGAAGAAGGAACATGGATAAAGCCTCCTGGATAGGGGTTTCGGGACGACAAGAATGTCGTAAAGAGGGATAAGGGGAGCACATGCGGAAGACAGGGGGAACATATCAACCCACGGACAGGACGACCGCATCATCTGAACAACATGTTGCGATCTCGGGCCTCGATGGAGCAATAAAGCAGGGCGGATCAGAAAAAACGGGCCATAATAGCGAGGAAAGTCACTCCGAGGATGTACTTGAGAGCCTTGTCGCCATTTTGGACAGCTTGGACGAGTGGCAAAAAAGCCGGGAGGGGGAGGACAAAGTATCTTAGGCCCTCCCTCTGAGGGAGACCTCAGTCCTGATCAGCCTCGGTCATGGGAAAGTCCACCTTGATCTTGTAAGTTTTTTCCGCGGGCAGGTTCAGGATCTCGATGCCGGTTCTGGCCGTGATCTCGGCCAGGGTTTCGCGGACCTTGTCCACGCTGGGCGCGATCATGGTGAACCAGACGTTGTACATGTGCTGGCGCAGGTAGTTGTGGGTCACGCCGGGGTGGCGGTTCACTTCGGAAGTGAACTGATCCAGCTTGTCCTCCGGAACCTGGGCCGCGCAGAGGGTGCTGGTCCAGCCCAGCTTGCGGGACTGGAAATTGGCGCCGATGCGGCGGATGATGCCCTTGCCCTTGAGGGCCCGCACCCGTGCCAGGGCCTCGGCTTAGGTCAGGTCGAATTGTTCGCCGATCCGAGCGTAGGGCCGCGGGTCCAGGGGGAAGTCGGTCTGGATCAGGTCCAGGATTTTTTTGTCAATCGCGTCCATGGTGGTTTTATCTCTGGCTGTATTTTGGGGCTCTTTCGGTGCTGATCACTTGGCTTCAGCCTTTTTCGGCTGATAGGTGCACAGCGGTTCCTCGGCCAGGTAGTGACCGCTCATGGTCTGGGCCCGGGCCCTGCATCCGGCGCAAACTTTGTGGTATTCGCAGACCCCGCATTTGCCATGGTAGGTCTTCTGGTCGCGAAACTCCAGGAATTGCTTCGATTTTCGCCAGATTTCCGGAAACGGCGTGGTCCGGACTTGGCCGCAGTCCAGTTCCAGGTAGCCGCAGGGCTGGACCTGGCCGGTGTGGGAGATGAAGCAGAAGCCCGTTCCGCCCAGACAGCCCCGACTGACTGCGTCCAGGCCGAAGTTGTCCATGGTCACCGGAATGCCGTCCTCCTTGGCCCGCTGGCGCAGGATGCGGTGGTAGTGGGGAGCGCAGGTGGCCTTGAGCTGCATCTTGGTGGTCTTGCGGAAATCGTAGAACCAGTTGAGCACCTCTTCATATTCCTCGCCGGAAATCACCTCCCGGCCCAGGTTCGCGCCCCGTCCCGTGGGCACCAGCAGAAAAATGTGCCAGGCCGCCGCGCCCAGCTTTTCGGCCAGATGGAAGATCTCCTTGAACTGGCCCAGGTTGTTCCGGGTCACTGTGGTGTTGATCTGAAAGGGCAGCCCCACATCCTTGAAGTGTTCGATGGCCCGCAAGGCTCCGTCAAACGCTCCCTGCACCCCCCGAAAGACGTCGTGGCTGGCCGCGTCCGGCCCGTCCAGGGAGATACTGGCCCGCTGGATGCCGGCCTCTTTCATCTTCCGGGCCACATCCGCGGTGACCAGGGTGCCGTTGGGAGCCATCACGCAGCGCAGTCCCTTGGCGTCGGCATAGCGGACCAGTTCAAAGATGTCCGATCGGAGCAGGGGCTCGCCGCCGGTGAAAATGATGATCGGGTCCCCGACCTCCGGGAAGGTGTCGATCAATGCCTTGGCATCCTCGGTGGAAAATTCGCCCGGATACGGCTCCATATGCGCCTCGGCCCGGCAATGCTTGCAGGCCAGGTTGCAGGACCGGGTCACTTCCCAGGCGATCAGCCGGCAGGGTGGCGAGCCGTCGGGCAGGGTTTTGGGCATGCCCGAGGAGAGGCCTTTGGGGTGTCCTGCTGGGTGGCCGGCGGGATGGCCTTTTCCTGGATGGGGTGCGGGAGGAGGTGTCTGTCCGCCATGAGCGTGCGCATCGGGATGTTGGGTCTGGTGCATGAAGAATGTTTTGGGTTGGATGTCAGGATAGGTAGTCGTGTCCTAGAGGCCGCAACACTTTTTGTATTTCTTGCCGCTGTTGCATGGACATGGTTCATTTCTGCCAATTTTGACTGAAACTTCGGGTTGCACGGGGTTCAGCATTTTTTCAAGGTCGGAAATATCTTCGGGCTTGTCCATCTCAAAACCGATTATATAATGCCAGCCATGTTCCGCACAGGTTTCGGCGACATACTTGGCGGTCTCATCCGTGCGGACTCTTGCGATAATCGGCCGTTTTGTCGTCCCTAGTTTCGCCACCATGATGGTTCCTGATAAATTGTTTGAAAAATGTGGTTATGTGATGCGATAATCAGATTTCAACCATGTCAGCACGTTCTCGGAAAAATACGTCAAGATCAGATCCGCTCCGGCCCGCTTGATGGAGGTCAGGGTCTCCAAGACCACGGTTTGTTCGTCGATCCAGCCGTTGGCCGACGCGGCCTTGATCATGGCGTATTCGCCGCTGACCTGGTAGGCGGCCAGGGGCACGTCCGTGGTTTCGCGGAGGTCGCGGAGGATGTCCAGGTAGGGCAGGGCCGGCTTGACCATCAGCAGGTCCGCGCCCTCGTTCAGGTCGGCCA
>SKYX01000172.1 GCA_007127655.1 Desulfonatronum sp. | reverse complement strand
GAGCAGGACGAACTGGATCGCCAGTACGAGGGGATCAACGCCCGTCGGCTGGATCTATTGGAGCAGATGCGCCGGGACACGCTGGTGGCCGAGTCCATGGATGGTCGCCAGGTGGAGATTCCCGTGGCCAACGTGGTTCATGTGCACTGGCCCAATGACATGACCCTGGTTCAGAAAGTAGGCCATTACGTGACCATGGTCTGGGGATTTCTGAGCGGCTTTCCTCGGGAAGCGAACACCGAGGGCGGGATTTTTCCGGCCATTTTCGGCACCGTGCTGATGGTCATCCTGATGTCCATCGTGGTCACGCCCATGGGCGTGTTGGCGGCTATTTATCTTCGTGAGTACGCCAAGCAGGGGCCCATAGTCCGTCTGGTGCGCATCTCGGTGAACAACCTGGCCGGGGTGCCGTCCATTGTCTTCGGCGTTTTCGGCCTGGCCTTTTTCGTCTACTTCGTTGGCGGGAACCTGGACCGGATGTTCTATCAGGACGCCCTGCCGGCGCCGACCTTCGGCACGCCGGGGCTGGTCTGGGCCTCCCTGACCCTCGCCCTGCTAACCCTGCCCGTGGTCATCGTGTCCACGGAAGAGGGGCTGGCCCGGATACCCAGCACCATCCGCCACGGCTCCCTGGCCCTGGGCGCGACCAAGGCCGAAACCCTCTGGCGCACGGTCCTGCCCCTGTCCACCCCGGCGATGATGACCGGGCTGATCCTGGCCGTGGCCCGGGCCGCCGGGGAGGTCGCCCCGCTGATGCTGGTGGGCGTGGTCAAGCTGGCCCCGAATCTGCCGGTGGACGGGTATTTCCCGTACCTGCACCTGGAGCGCAAGTTCATGCACCTGGGCTTTCACATCTACGACGTGGGCTTCCAGAGCCCCAACGTGGAGGCCTCCCGGCCCCTGGTTTACGCCACGGCCCTGGTCCTGGTGCTGATCATCATCACCCTGAACCTGACGGCCATCACCATCCGCAACTATCTGCGGGAGAAGTACCGCAGCGAAAGCGATTAGCACTACAGCGAAATTTTGTTTTTCCTTCAGAAAATGTCCAGGATCGGCCCACGGAATACACGGAAAAACACGGAATTTTTGGGGTGCGTGTGCGTCACAACCACTTTATCCGAGAAATATTCGCATCGATGTCGCCAATAGCCGGGATTTCTTTCCCCGTGATCCCCGTGTGCCCCGTGGTTTAAACGTCTTGCCCTGACAATGAAAATGGAAGTTTCGCTGTAGAGCTAAGAGAAAGACGTTACGCCTTGCGGTACACCGTCGGCGCCACCTGAATCAGACCGAGGTCCATTCCGGCGATGCTTTCCGAATGTCCGATGATCAAGTGCCCCCAGGGGTGTAAATGCTCCAGGAAGTTGCGGATCAAACGTTCCTGGACGTCCCGCTCAAAATAGATCATCACGTTGCGGCAAAAAATGATGTCCATGGGTTCACGAAAGCTAAACTGCTCCATGAAGTTCAAGCGACGAAATCGAATCTTTTCGCGCAATCCCGGAATGATCCGGATCAGCTTCTTGGCTCGGTCCTTGCTTCGCAACAGATACTTTTTATGTAGCGCCCTGGGTATGGAATGGAGCTTGTCGTCCGGATAAACGCCCTTGGCCGCTCGTTCCAGAACCTGGGTGTTGATATCCGTGGCCAGTATAAACCAGCGAAAAAGCGGATACTGCTCCTGGAACTCGGCCAGGACCATGGTCAATGTATACGGTTCCTCCCCGGACGAACATCCCGCGCTCCAGACCGCCAACTCCCGAGCATGGCCGAAGCGTTGCCACCAACTCGGCAGAACCATGGAGGTCAGGTATTGGAAATGGTGCGGTTCACGAAAAAAACTGGTGGTGTTGGTGCTCAGGGCGTCGATGAGGTGAGGGATCTCGCTCTCTGTCCCCTGAGGGCTGAAGACGTATTCGCAGTAGTCGTGGTACTCGGTTAAATTCAACGCCCGAAGACGCCGCTGCAACCGGGCTTCCATCATCGTCTTTTTGCTCGGCGGCATCTTGATGCCGCATTTCCTCTGCACGAATTCACTGAGCCGACGAAAGTCGCGCTCCTTCATGGTCCCCAGCATACGCCCCGCCCTTGTCTCGGGTTCGAACGACCTTTACAGTCCAAATCCGACCGTAACCCGAAGGGACGTCCCTTCGCTCGAAGAGCCATAGTCTTTTTTCCAGGACGATTCAACGGGTTCCCTTGCGCCTGGTCTTGAACTATAGGAAAATCATCTCATCGGCGGCAAACCTCGGCTCACTTTCGAGTCCTTGCCGCCGTCAACCACAGCACACTCAACCCTTCTCAAGGAGGAAACGTCATGTCCAAGACCATGAACAATCTCAAGGAAGCCTTTGCCGGTGAATCCCAGGCCAACCGGAAGTACCTGGCTTTTGCCAAGCAGGCCGACAAGGAAGGCCATCCCCAAGTGGCCCGTTTGTTTCGAGCCGTGGCCGAGGCGGAAACCGTTCACGCCCACGCCCACTTCAAGCTGATGGGCGGCATCGGCACCACCGAGGAAAATCTGAAGGAGGCACTCAGCGGCGAAACTCACGAATTCACCAAGATGTACCCGGAGATGATCGCCGATGCCCAGGAGGAAGGCCAGAAGGCCGTGGAACGCGGCTTTCATTTCGCCAATGAAGTGGAGAAAATTCACGCCGGGCTCTACGAAAAGGCCCTTCAGGATCTGGGCAAGCAGGCCGAGACCGACGTCCATGTCTGTAGCGTCTGCG
>SKYX01000150.1 GCA_007127655.1 Desulfonatronum sp. | reverse complement strand
TCCGGCCTCGCTGCTTTTCTCCTTGTCGATCACGCCGACCAGGTACAGATGGCTGCACCACTCGGCCCTGATGCTGAAGGGCAGATCAGAGCGGGTGAACAGGTTCAGGACGTGCTCCAGATAGGGCGACTGGGCCTTCTTGATCAGATTGAGGATGGAATTGTTCCATTCCGTATCCACGGCGGCCAGATACGTCTCCTCCCAAACAGCCCCGTCGATGACCCGGCCCGGCCCGGGATTGTATTTCGTGGTCAGCAGCTCGCCGAACCAGCACACCAGCCCGGGCTGGCCCCGGGTGGCCTCGTACACGGCGCCCACCGCCTCCGGGGTTACGGACTGGCCGCTTTCGGACTGGTACTGGCCAAACAGATCCTCGACCTCATCCCGTGTGAAACCGGGGACGTGCAGGGATCGCTGCACGTTGAAGGGCGAGCCCCGGTCCGAATCCACCCCCAGCACGGCCCGCACGCCGATCAGGGCCAGACCGTGCAGGGCGTAGGCCTCCCGCTGCAGGTACATGTTCCGAAACAGGGTCACCAGGCGATCGATGGCCTTGGGCGGCAGGCTGTCGAACTCGTCGATGAACAGGATCAGGGGCCTGGCAAAGGTGCCCCTGGTTTTGCGAAAGAGCCTGGCCAAAAAGCCCCCCCTGGTCTTCTGAAACAAGGTGGTCCATTCCTGCCAGTCCTTGGGCGGTTCAGGCCGAATACCAAAGGCATCGCGGAACAGGGACGAAAACCAGGGCAGCAGTTCATCAGGCGAATCAGGGTCGTTGAGGACCACGCCCTGCATGGACATCATCCCGATGATAAATCGATCTCCGTACTTCCGTTCGATTTCCAGCCTGGCCTGGTGCATCAGCCAGGTCTTGCCGCACTGCCGGGGCGCCCAGATGGTGAAATAGCGCCCGCCCTTTTCCGGATTGCCCACCAACTGGCCCGCGCACTGCTGAACCAGGGACGTGCGCGCAACGCAAAAATGCTCTTCGCAATCCACCGGCCCGTAGGAATGAAAATAGCGCATGACATGGCCTCCTGTATTCAGCATGTTCAAGCCAGATCCCCGGAGGAGCGTACGGCATTGAATCGTTTCGTGAACCACGAACCATCATTGGACGGTTACGGGATTCCTGTCCGTCAGGCAACAGCCTGAACCTCGGATTGATTTGATTCTCCCAGATTCTTTCAGATTCTCCCCGATGCTCCCGATGCGCCCGATCCCATCCTGCCAGGCAGAAAAGGCGGTGGGTGTCGCCAGCGTGCTTTGGCGTGGAAGGCGTGAACGGAGCATATGTTTGCGGCATAGCCGACCTTGTGGCGGTCTTCAAGTATTTGAGCATGAGGGTTCTCAAGGCATGCCATCCCCTTCCTTCCATCCCCAATCGTAAACCTGGGTTGACATTTTTCGCCGCCGTCAATTCAGGTTGCGACTTTTGCCAGCTTTCGCCTTTCCCCGCCCACAGCTTGTCCTTGTCGTTGAGGCCGTCACCCTGGGTTGACAGGGCAGGATTGTCCCGCCTCCTCTGGATTTCTTGAAACCGATATGATTTCGGCATGTTATTCTATCAGGCCTTGCATGGCACGTCGTATGCTCTTTGCAGGATCATGGACGCGCAAACAATCCTCATTGTTGACGATGAACCACGGTTTCGTTTCAGCCTGGCGCTGACCCTCGCGCATCACGGCTACCATGTGCTCGAAGGTTCCGATGGCGCGGAAGCGTTGCGGGTTTTGTCGGAGCATTCGGAATCCGTTCCGCATATCAACCTGGTTGTGACGGACATCAAAATGCCCGGCATGGACGGTTTGGAACTCGTCAAGCGCATCAGGCAGTCCAATGTTCCGGTCAAGGTCCTGGTCATGACCGGATTCGGCGACAGGGAAACCGTGTCCCGGCTTCAGGGAATGGGGGTGTGCGGCGTGATCCATAAGCCCTTTGACGGCGAGCAGTTGGTCGGTGCGATTCGTTCGGTCCTGGAGAAATGTTGAATTGTCCTGGTGCGCATCGCCATGCACAACGGGTTTTGAGTGCTCATCCCTCTGATAGATAATGGTGCACACGTCGAATAACCGTGCAACAAGGAGAAACGTTCATGAAGATTCGCGAAATATATTGGTCAGGAATAAGCACATGCCAGGAGGTTTGAATGCCTGAACTCCGTCGCGTCTGGATGATCGTCTTCATGACGACCCTGCTCCTTGTTTCGCCTTTTTGGGCGGACGCCCGCGGCGCGGATGTCGGTCTGACCGACGAGGAACGGGCTTGGCTCGCGGCCAATCCGGACAGGCTGGTCCTCTGGTACGAGAAAACATTTCCACGACGTGCCCTCGCTACTTTGAAGCCATACTTTCGGAAAGCAGGCTTTGCGCTCTTGCCGCCCAATCCGATCCCCGTACCTCGGAATTGTCCGAAAGGTATCTTGTTCCCCTTGGCATTGCCTCCATGCTTGACGTCGGCATTTTGCTCAAGGGCCGCCTGGCAGGGATTGTCTGCCTGGAACACATCGGCGTACCTCGCCAGTGGCACTCCGATGAAGAGGCCTTTGTCAGCACTGTAGCGAAGAGGCGCATGGACTCAAGGGAGGAGCCGCCAATGCGGGCTAGCTGGCTCTGGCCGCCGCCGCGGCGGCTCTGGAGCAGGAGGCGCGCAACACGGACCAGCAGGCTGTTGAGCCCCTGCGGGCAACAGTTGAGCGGGAAGCACGTCGCGTTCAATCCGTCTTGCAGGCTCAGACAG
>SKYX01000359.1 GCA_007127655.1 Desulfonatronum sp. | reverse complement strand
TGCGAGAGCTCTGCGCGAATCTCGGTTTCCACGATTTCCTTGCCATCCGGAAGGATCGCCCCGACCTTGGCCACGGCCACCAGTTGCCCCCGGGCCACGTTGGGCGCGCCGCAGACAATGGACAGGGTTTTGACCTGCCCGATGTCCACCTTGCACAGGCTGAGCCGGTCCGATCGCGGATGGCGGTCGCATTCCAAGACCCGGCCCACGACCACGTTGCCGAGATGGGCAAAGGGGCGGACGATCTCTTCCACTTCCAGACCAAGCATGGTCAGGCGGTCGGCCAATTGCTCGGCCGTACCTTCGTAGGGCGTGAACTCGCGCAGCCAGTTCAGACTTAACAGCATGGGGAACCTCGGGGGCAGGGGACAGAAGTCAGTTGTCAGAAGTCAGCAGTCAGAATTCAGAAGGCAGAAGATCGCGTGAACTGATCCTTGGGCGGAAGGGTGATTTCCGGGCAAAGAAGATACGGTCGGTTCTTCACCCCCTGAAGACTGGCCGGATCAGCCAAATTGGGAGACGAACCGGACATCGTTTTCGAAGAACATGCGCAGGTCGCCGATGCCGTATTTGAGCATGGCCACCCGCTCCACACCCAGGCCGAAGGCGAAGCCGGTGTAAACTTCCGGATCGTACTCAACTGCCGTGAAGACCGCCGGGTCGATCATCCCGCAGCCCAGGATTTCCAGCCAGCCAGTCTGTTTGCAGACCCGGCAGGTCTTCCCGGCACAGACGCCTCGCCCACCGCAAAGCATGCAGGAAATGTCCACTTCCGCGCTGGGCTCAGTGAAGGGGAAAAAGCTGGGGCGAAAGCGAACAACGGTGTCCGGACCGAAGATTTGATGGACGAAGGCGGTCAAGGTGCCGCGCAGGTCGGCCATGCTTACGTCCTTATCCACGAGAAAGCCTTCGATCTGGTGGAACATCGGGGTGTGCGTCAGGTCGGAGTCACGGCGATAAACCTTGCCTGGTGCTATGGCGGCCAGGGGCGGGGTCTTGCGCTGCATGGTGCGCACCTGCAAGGGCGAGGTGTGCGTCCGCAGCAGGGTGTTTTCCCCGATATAGAACGTGTCCTGCATGTCCCGGGCCGGATGGTCCGGGGGCAGGTTCAGGGCTTCGAAATTATAGAAGTCCGTTTCCAGTTCCGGTCCTTCCACCACCTCGAATCCCAAGGAGACGAAAGCTTGACAGATTTCCTCGGTGACCAAGGTCACCGGGTGGAGACTGCCCAGCCATTGTGAGCGGCCGGGTAGCGACGGGTCGAAGCGGGCCAGAAGTTCGTGCTCCTTGCGCCGCTCCAACTCTCGCAGGCGGGCTTCCATCCGTTCCTGGAGCAGAGCCTTGACCTGGTTGGCCTTCTGGCCAAGGGCCGGGCGTTGATCCGGGGGCGTCTTGGCCAGGCCGGACATCAACCCGGCCAAGCGTCCCTTGCGGCCCAGGTAGGCCACGCGGATGGATTCGACTTCAGCGGCAGTGTCGGACGAAACCAAGCCCTGTTCCAGGGCCTGGGCCAGTTCGTCCAATTGCTCGGCCAGACCGCTGGAGCGTTCCGTGTGCGAATCGGTCATGATCAGGCCAGCTTGGCTTTGGCCATTTCGGCCAACTTGCCAAAGTGTTCCTTTTCTCGAACGGCCATGTCGGCCAGCACCTTGCGGTTCAGTTCGATGCCGGCCTGGGACAGGCCGTGCATGAATTTACTGTAGGACAGACCGTGGACCCGGGCCGCGGCGTTGATGCGCATGATCCACAGGGCGCGAAATTCGCGCTTGCGAACCTTGCGGTCGCGGTAGGCGTACGCCAAGGCGCGTTCCACCGTGACGCGAGCAGTGCGGTACAGTCTGCTTCGGGCACCGCGATAACCCTTGGCCATATCCAGATATTTCTTGTGCCGGCGGTGGGCCGCCAAGCCGCGTTTTACACGCATGGACTCAACCTCCTCGTTGGTGAAAGGCAACCAAAACTGTGTTTAGGCCCGCGTTTGAAAATCTCAACCACGGGCCGGAGAATCATTGATAAATCAAAACCCTATTTCGCAAAAGGAATCATTTTGCGCACGGACTTCACATTGGCTGGCGCGAGGATGGTGTCCTTGCCCAACTGCCGTTTTCGTTTCGGGCTTTTCTTGGTCAAAATGTGGCTCATGAAGGCCTTGCGACGCTTGATTTTTCCGGTACCGGTCAACTTGAACCGCTTGGCGGCGCTTTTCCGTGTCTTCATTTTCGGCATGGTCGTTCTTCTCCTTACGGACTGAATGGACAAATATATATCGTCAATTAATAAGGGATTTGGTTGGTCTCGGCTTCCTGTTTTTGCCTCGCTCCCGGTTTTTGCTCCGGGGGAGTGGGCAGGTGGCGTTTCAAAATGGTGGGACAGGCATCTTGCCTGTCCGTGCAGGCAGGATGCCTGCACTACCAACTCGAAAACAATAATGAAGGAACAACCATATCCCACTATTTTTCTATAGGGGCGGGCACCCAAACCTCCAGGGATTCCGTGTTCCTGGATACCGGCCTGCGCCGATATGACGGAATGGAAAGTCGCGTTGGCGAGTTCGCTCGTTCGTCACCCCGGCGCAGGCCGGGGGCCAGGTGTTTTCGTGTGTTTCACTTACCTGAGTTGTTGAGCCGTCGCCCTACTTTTTCTTTTCCACGGCGCTGAGCACCATGTTCATGGTACGTCCTTCCATGGACGGCTGTTGGTCGATCTTGGCTTCTTCGCCCAACTCTTCCAGGACCCGCCTCAGCACCATTTCACCTCGGTCGCGGTGCATCATTTCCCGTCCCCGAAAGGCCACGGTCACCTTGCACTTGTCACCGGCTTCCAGGAAGCGGCGAATGTGCTTGAGCTTGGTTTCAAAGTCGTGATCGTCCGTCTTGGGGCGGAACTTGATTTCCTTGAGCTGAATCAGGGTCTGCTTCTTTCGGCCTTCCTGCTGCTTTTTTTGCAGCTCGTACTTATACTTGCCGAAGTCCATGACCCGACAGACCGGAGGGTTCGCTTCCGGCGACACTTCCACCAGGTCCACTCCCTGACTTTCCGCGTACTGGAGAGCCTCGGCCAGAGGCAGAATTCCAACCTGCTTGCCGTCCTCCGCGATGACTCGAACTTCTTGAGCCCGGATCTGCTTGTTGCAGCGGGTACGTTTAACCGAGGTAATAGGGCATTCCTCCGCGTTTGAAAGGTTCACTGGACTCGTCCCTGATCATGGTCGCGACCTGATCCAGAGACTGCTCGCCGCGATTCTCACCAGTCCTGGTGCGAACGTTCACAGCCTGGGATTGAGCCTCCCGTTCGCCGATTACAAGCATGAACGGGATTTTCTGCATCTGGGCTTCGCGGACCTTGTAGCCCAGTTTTTCATTGCGTAAATCGGTTTCCACCCGGAATCCTTCGGCTTGTAACCGCCGGACGCACTCTTCGGCCCACGGGTTCTGGGCGTCCGTGACCGTGAGAATCCGAGCCTGGACCGGAGCCAACCAGACCGGAAACGCTCCGGCGTAGTGCTCCACGAGAATCCCCAGGAACCGTTCCAGGGCTCCCAGGATCACCCGGTGGAGCATGACCGGCCGGTGGCGATTGCCGTCCTGGCCGGTGTAGTACAGGTCGAAGCGTTCCGGCAGGGTGAAATCGCACTGAATCGTGGAACATTGCCAGCGGCGATCTAGGGCATCCTTGAGCTTGATGTCAATCTTTGGTCCGTAAAAGGCGCCGTCACCGGGGTTGACGGCATATGCCAGCCCCAGGGTTTCCAGGGCGTTGGTCAGCGCGGCGGTGGCCCGCTCCCAGTCCGCGTCCGAGCCAATGGCCTTCTCCGGGCGGGTGCTCAAAGCCACTTCGTATTCGAACCCGAAAAGCCCCATCACGTCCTGGATAAGGTGCAGGATGGCAATGATTTCATCCTGAAGCTGATCCGGGCGGCAGAGGATATGGGCGTCGTCCTGGGTGAACTGGCGGACCCGAAGCAGACCGTGAAGCACACCGGACTTTTCATGGCGCTGGACTGTGCCAAGCTCGAAAAACCGGAGCGGCAGATCACGGTAGCTGCGAACCTGGGACTTGTAGATCAACATATGGGCCAGGCAGTTCATGGGCTTGACGCCGTAGGCCTGCTCGTCGATCTCCGTGAAGTACATGTTCTCCCGGTAATTGTCGTAGTGGCCGGAACGCTCCCAAAGTTCGCGGCGGAGCATCTGTGGACCCTGGACCAGCTGGTAGCCCCGGCGCAGGTGCTCCCGACGCTCGAAATGTTCCAAAAGGAAGCGTAGCATGGCTCCTTTGGGGTGAAAAATGGGCATGCCCGGTCCGGCCTCTTCGCAAAAGCTGAACAGGTCCAATTGAACGCCCAGCTTGCGATGGTCTCTCTTTTTGGCCTCTTCCAGGCGATGCAGGTATTTTTGGAGATCCTTTTCCGAAGCAAAGGCCGTGCCGTAGATCCGTTGGAGCATGGGCTTGGATTCGTCGCCTCGCCAATAGGCCCCGGCTACGGAGGTCAGCTTGACCGCTTTGACGAATCCGGTGGACGGCACGTGCGGGCCGCGGCAAAGGTCGGTGAAGCCGCCATGTTCGTACAGGGAGACCGTTCCGTCTTCCAGAGCGTCCAGGATTTCCAGCTTGTAGATTTCGCCCATGCTTTCGAAAAGATTTCGGGCGTCCCGCTTGGAGATGGTCCGGCGGTGGAAAGGCAGATCCTGGACGATGCTCTTGGCCATTTCGGCTTCAATGGCTTCCAGGTCCTGGGGAGTGAAGGGGCGTTCAAAATCGAAGTCGTAGTAGAAGCCGCTCTCGATGTCCGGGCCGATGGTCACCTTGGCCGAGGGAAACAGACGCTGGACGGCCTCGGCCATGATATGGGCGGCGCTGTGGCGGATCATGGCCAAACCCTCGGGGCTGGACATGTCCACTGCTTCGAGATTGGTACACTGGACGGGGTCGACGGGAGTGTGGACGTCGAGCAGGCCCGTGACGCAACGGCATCCGACCGCGGTCTTCAACTTCTTTTTGCTCAACGCGCGGGACAAAATGTGACCGCAGTTTTCACCTTCGCCGATTTCCAGCTGCTGGTCGCCTATTTCGATATACACTCCCGATACTCCTTGGCCGGAACTGACCCGTCCGGAATCCGACCATCCGAAATCTTGCGTGTCGACTTTTTTTCAAACGTCGAGACGAGCTCGTTTCCGTATTTTCGCCCTGATTTCAATATGGTCTTCAAATAAAGCAGGGAGGCCTGGGCCTCCCTGCTTGGATGCGTGATGGTAGGCACGAGGAGATTTGAACTCCTGACCCCTTGCGTGTCAAGCAAGTGCTCTCCCCCTGAGCTACGCGCCTGTTTCTGCTCGCGATGATGCTTGCGACAAACAGGGTCTCTGCCTTTCGTTCGTGAAAAAGTCAAGCTTTTTGTCGGAAAAAAGTATTTTTCTGTTCGTATTTTCATGTGGCAGTCATTCGAGAAATTCCGGGTTTTCGATTGATTGTCCTTGACTGTTCAATTATGGCTTCGAGAAAGATTGTTTGATGGAAGTGAATCGATTCCATGTGGAGATCACGCCCAGAGGGATGACCACCTGATTCGTCTTAAAATTATGATGTTGTTTTTATCCAGGAGGAAAATCTGATCATGACTGACTTGGCAAAGGAAGAACAACGTTTTTCACGAAAGATTGGCGCGTTACGCGCGAAAGGCAATTTTCCAGCGGCCATGCTGGCCCTTTTGGAAACAGTGGGCGGAAGACAATTCCAGGCCATGACCGAGCAGGCGTCCAGAGACGGCGCTTCGACTGAATTGCCCGAGTTGACGGCTCCTGACCGGCATGTTCAGGGCGCCAGCTTGTTGCCGCGGGCCTCTTTTCCCTTGGACATGGAACCGGCTCGCGCGCTGTTGGCGACCATCCTCGAGGATGTCCGAGCCGCGGGATCGGAACTGGAGATCGGCGCGGACCGAGTGATGGAAGCCCTGGAGACCGAGGAACTCAGTGCCGAGCGTCTGTTTCAGGCATATTTGGATGAAGACCAGGATTTTTTCGCCATCTGGGCCGAGAAAACGCCAACCACGCCGAAGTTGTTGTTTTTCCTTGCGCAAAGCGCCCTGACGCCGTTCATCAAAAGCTTGGCTCGCCGGATCGTCGAGGCTCGACCGTTGAACAGTGTTTGGGAGCACGGCCATTGTCCGGTCTGCGGCAGTCTGCCGTATCTTTCCAGCCTGGAAACCCGCGAAGGGTTGCGGAGAATGCACTGTTCCTTCTGCCAAAGCGCGTATCGCGTCGCGCGGATCGGGTGTGCTTACTGCGGTGAGCGGGATCCGCAAAAGTTGCACTACTTTGACGTGGAGGACCTACCCGGATTTCGGGTCGATCTTTGCGATCAGTGCCAGATGTACGTCAAAACCGCCGACTTTCGGCAAATGGACAGGATCTCCGTTCCGGTGCTGGACGATCTGGAGTCCTTGACCATGGACGTGCTGGCCCAGGCCAGGGGACATGTCCGGCCGACCTTGTCGGCATTCGGTTTTTAGCCTTGATTGATGGATTGCCGTCAACCAATCTGGACACATCACACTGGCCGCAAGCGAGAGTGACGACCATGAATCAGGGAGGATCGCCGGCCGGAGTCGTGCTGGCCGGCGGTAAGAGCAGTCGGCTGGGCCATGACAAGGCGCGGATCGTTTTTTCCGGGGTCAGTTTGCTGTCCCGATCTGTGGATCTGCTGAAGCGCCATTGCGACACGGTGCATGTCGTCGGAAGACTTTCGGAAGACCATGGGCTGAACGTACCGAGTTTTCTCGACGCCGTGCCAGGGCGCGGTCCGGGTGGGGGGATTGCAACCGCCTTGAGACGGTTTGGTCGGGCATGCTTGGTGCTGTCCTGCGACCTGCCCCTGATGGATGATCGGACGTTGCGTCGCCTCAAGGCCGGGTGGCGGGAGAAGCCGGACACGGCCTTGATGACCACTTTCCAGCAGGAAGACACCGGGTACATTGAAGCCCTGGTCGCGATGTACGAACCCGAGGCCCTGCCTCTGCTGGAACAGGCGTTTGACCAGGGGCTGTACCAACTCAACCGGATTTTGACGGAGCCAATGAGGCATCATATCCCCTATCCCCGGTCCGAAGCGACGCCGTTTTTCAACGTCAACCATCCAGCTGATCTTTCCATGCTGCGCCATCTGGAGACGACGGCGAACGGTTCATGGAGAAAGGGGGCCATTTAACTGTCCGTTGAAAAACTCCCAATTGCCGCGTCACTGCAATAAGTTCAAATTCTCACGTATGAATAACTACGCTTCGACCTTGATTTTTTTTGCTCCTTGCACTTGGGGTTTTTGAACGAACAGTAAAATACGGATTTTTCAACAGCTGAAGCGGTATTTCAACCGTCAACCATCAAACATCAACGAGCTACGGTGATGTCATGAGCGAACTCCGTGTATTGCTGATCCATCCCGATCCCCAGTTGCGCCTTGAATTGCGGCGACAGTTGCGCGAGGTGGACGGGGTGAAGGTGCTGGGGGAGGCCGTTTCCGCATTTGAGGCCATGGAACTGTTGGAAGGGGTCGGTTACCATGCCTTTTTCCTGGGACTGGACCTGCCGGACGGAGTCAGCGGCCTTGAACTGGCCCAGATTCTCGGGCAGCGCAAGCGTCGTCCAGCCATGGTCTTTTTGGCCGCGGATGAAGCCCACGCCTTCAAGGCCTTTGAACTGGGGGCCATGGACTATCTGCTCTGGCCCTGCACTGACGAGCGATTGAAGCGCACGTTGGCCCGGCTACGTCGACTCCCGGCAGACGCGCATATCGCCGAGCCCGAGGGCAACTCCAGGCAAGTCGTGGATTTTGGGGGCGATGAAGAAACCTTGCAGATCGCCATGGGCGAGGACGAAGAAGACAACTTCCTCAAGGCGTTGCGCCAAGCCTGGGATTACAACCAGGCTCGACCGGTGGAGATCGAAAAACTGCCCATCACCCTGGATGGTCGGGTGATTTTGGTGCCCTACAGCCAGATTGTCTTCGTGGAGGCGTACGAAGACTACAGTTTCGTGCATACCAATCAGGAAAAATACCTGACCTCGTTCCGCTTAAAGTACCTGGAGGACCGTTTGCGGTTGCACCGTTTTTTTCGGGTGCATCGCAAGTTTCTGGTCAACCTGGAACTGGTTACGGAAATTGCCTCCCTGCCGGGGAGCAACTTTATGCTCCGGACCACGGGAAAAAAGCGCATCGAGCTGCCGGTCAGCCGCCGCCGCATCGCGGATTTGAAGCAGATTCTCGGCCTCTGAGTTCACGGCGATCTTTGCCGTTTACCCTTTCCCCCTTCCCTTTCGCCGATAATCAATGCGGCATTCCGGCTGGTTCGTGTTCTGGATGCAGCCGTACCGGGAACCACGATGGGATGGTTCGCTATCGGTTCGTGCGCCACGCGCACGTTATCACGACGTTCATAAGCTCACCGCCAAGGAGGAGACATCATGTCACAAGACGGCGCTCTGGAAACCTTGCTTCACGAGGATCGCGTCTTTCGGCCTTTGCCGCAGATGGTCATTGAGGCCAACGCCAACCCCCAAACCCTGGAAAACGCCCGCAGACAGGCTGTGGACGACCCTCTTTCCTACTGGGAGGAGGCTGCCAAGGAATTGGAGTGGTTCCGGAAGTGGGACAAGGTTTTGGATGACAGCGACGCCCCGTTCTACAAATGGTTCACCGGAGCCAAGTGCAACATCGTGCACAACGCCCTGGACCGGCACATCAAGACGGGCAACAAGAACAAGTTGGCCATTATCTGGGAAGGCGAGGCCGGCGATTCCCGGAAGATGACCTATTTCGAACTGTACCGGGCGGTAAACAAGTTCGCCAACGCTTTGCGCTCCCTGGGCGTCCAGAAGGGCGACCGGGTTCTCTTGTACATGCCTCCATTGCCGGAAACCGTGATCGCCATGCTGGCCACGGCCAAGGTCGGGGCCATCCACAGCATGGTCTTTGCCGGTTTTTCGGCCAAAGCCATGCGCGACCGGATCGAGGACGCCCAGCCCAAGGTCATCATCACCGCTGACGGCTTTTACCGCAACGGTCGGGCCGTGCACCTGAAGTCCATTGTCGACGAGTCCCTGATGGGACCCAATTGCGACAGCGTAGAAACGGTGGTGGTCGTCCACCGGGCCAACGTCCAGGTGGAAATGCAGGAAGCCCGGGACCTTTGGTACGAAGAACTGGTCCGGGCGGAAAGCTCCGAGTCCCCAACGGAATCCATGGACTCCGAGGACATGCTCTTTCTGCTCTACAGCTCCGGGACCACGGGCAAACCCAAGGGTATCGTGCATACTCACGGCGGCTACCAGGTCGGCATCAACCGTACCCTGAACTGGGTTTTTGACATCAAGCCCACGGACATCTTCTGGTGCACCGCGGATGCCGGCTGGATCACCGGACACAGCTACGTGGTCTACGGTCCGCTCATCGCCGGGACCACCTCGGTCATCTTCGAAGGCCATCCACTGTATCCCCAAGCCGACCGGGTCTGGGACTTGATCGCCAAGTACGGCGTAACTATCCTCTACACCGCGCCGACCCTGGTCCGAATGTTGATGCGCTTCGGCACCCAGTATCCCAAGAAGCACGATCTGTCCTCGCTGCGCATCCTCGGCTCGGTGGGCGAGCCCATCAACCCCGAGGCCTGGGTTTGGCTGTACAAGAACATCGGCCGCTCCGAGTGCCCGCTGGTGGACACATGGTGGCAGACCGAGACCGGCTCGATCATGATCAGTCCGCTACCAGTAAGCGTGCTCAAGCCGGGCTCCTGCACCAAGCCGCTGCCGGCCATCGACGCGGACGTGGTGGACGAAAAGGGCAACCCCGTGCCTCCGGGCAAGGGCGGGCTGCTGATCATCCGCAAGCCCTGGCCGTCCATGGTTCGAACTCTGTACAAGGATCCGGAGCGGTACAAGAAGACGTACTGGGAGAAAATTCCCGGCGTGTATCTGGCCGGGGACATGGCCCGCAAGGACGAGGACGGATACATCTGGATCCAGGGCCGATCGGACGACGTGATGAACATCGCCGGACACCGCCTGGGTTCCGCGGAGCTGGAAAGCGCGTTGGTGGCCCACAAGGCCGTGGCTGAGGCCGCGGCCATCGGCATCCCGGACAAGATCAAGGGCGAGGTGGCCAAGGCCTTCGTCACTTTGGCCGAAGGCTTCGAGCCCTCCGACGATCTGGTCAAGGAGCTCAAGGTTCACATTCGCAACGAACTCGGCCCCGTGGCCATCGTCAAGACCATCGAATTCCGGGAAAAACTGCCCAAGACCCGCAGCGGCAAGATCATGCGCCGGGTGCTCAAAGCCGAGGAACTGGGTCAGGAAGTGGGGGATACCTCCACGTTGGAAGATTAACCGGAGGCACGGCGCGCCGTGCCCCTACCGACAGCCGTTAGGGATATGGCTGTTACTGAAATACCGTTTCTGAATTTGGTGGTGCAGGCATCTTGCCTGCACGGACAGGCAGGATGCCTGTCCTACCATTGAGACATGCCTCTTGCCCCGTCTTGCA
>SKYX01000355.1 GCA_007127655.1 Desulfonatronum sp. | reverse complement strand
GGTCTCGTTCGTCCTGAAAGGAGATCTCGCCTGTCACGCCGGGATAACCGGTGGTCATGGCCAGAGCGTCGCGGACGGCTTTCGGTTCCGCGCTGTCGGCCCTGCGGATCGCATCGACCATTAGCCCCAGTGCGTCGAAATCGTTGGCTCTTGGGGAAATCAAGGCCATTGGAGCATCTTCTCCGAACTCCTGGGTCATGATGCGCAGGAAGGCCCGGCTTGGCTCCGTGTCCCTGGCGGGATGCCAGTGGGATGCATAGTATGCGTCGCCCCAGTCGGTTTTCAGATGGGGATAGTTTTCCAACGCGCTCCAGCCGTCTCCCCCCAGGAAGGGTACGGCCAGACCCATGGCCCGGGCCTGCTTGAGAACCATCCCGGAGTCCCGGGCATGGCCCGGCAGGAAGACCATGTCCGGACCGGCTTCCTTGATAATGGAAATCTGTCGGGAAAAGTCGGTATCCGTAAGAAGGTAGGGCAGCTGGACCATGCTCTTGCCGCCCAGGGCCGTGAACAGCTCGACGAAGACGGACCCCAATCCCTCGCTGTAGAGGTCGTCGGCTATGTGCAGCACCGCGACGCTCCGAGCTTCCAGGTGGTCATAGGCAAATCTGGCCAGGGCCTTGGCCTGAAAATCGTCGGTGAAGCAGACCCGGAAGATGTAGTTTCCGATCCGGGTGACCGCCGGGGCCGTCGTATTGGTCCCGATCATCGGAATGCCGGCCTCCTGAAGCACCGGGCCCATGGCCATGGCCTGGGAGCTGAACGAAGGTCCGATCACGGCCGTGACCCCGGTCCGGACCGCCTCAAGGGCGGCCTGACGCGCATCCAACGGAGTGCTTTGGGTGTCCAGCTCGATCAGTTCAATGGGCCTGCCCAGAACCCCGCCCTGGGCATTCACCGTCCGGGCCGCCAGACGCACGACGCTGAAACT
The DNA here is from genome assembly GCA_007127655.1 of Desulfonatronum sp. Lineage (GTDB taxonomy): Bacteria > Desulfobacterota > Desulfovibrionia > Desulfovibrionales > Desulfonatronaceae > Desulfonatronum. The sequence continues at coordinate 1,807 of SKYX01000355.1, read as the reverse complement.
CCACACGTTCTGCGTGCTCAACGGGCCCGTTGCCGAGAAAGCGGAAGCGATCCTGATGGGCTCCATGGACTCGCACCTGGCCTGCCCACCCATGCTGAGGCTGATGGCAGTCGCGAGCAACGCCCAGAGCAACAGCCGGAACCGGGTTGTCCACGGTTGCGGAAAATATCTGGCCGTCATGTGTGCTCCTTTGTAGCTTCTCTAAGGAATAATGGCCTGGATATCAGCCCTTCGCGGGAATCCAGCGTCGGAAAGGGGCTGTACCCGGAGTGTGCTGATTGGATACAATATGCCAAGAACATTTACTTCGATCTTCCAGGGCTTTCAAGGCGAGAAGGGGGGGGAAGCTTTTTCCCGCGCTTGTCTTCCCAAACGCTTCCGTGGAGTGCTTGCCGATGCTTTTACGGCAATGTCCGTGAGACCTAACAATGCATATGTCCTCTGGAAAGTATAACTGCTCAATAACTCCTGGCAATTGAACCATACGAAAACACCTGGACCCCGGCCTGCGCCGGGCTGACGACCGAGGGAACTCGCCAACACGGCACTCCATTCCGTCATACCGGCGTAGGCCGGTAACCAGGCAGCGCGAAATCCCGAGGGTAGGCTGCCCGGTCTTATTGAGTAATTACTGGAAAGTTTCGTAACATTTCGGTATAACTGTATAATAACACTGAGGACCCCGTGGCCTCGTCGGACTATTTACTGCCGAACCCCGACTTGATTGTCGGATTCGTGCTCGTCATTGGCCGGGTTTTCAGGTAGCAAGATGTCGCATCGCCTCCTTCATCTTTTGGTAATTATGATCACGACCAACTCGTTGTCGGCATGAACGTTTGCAAATGATTCCAAGATATCGAGAAAGGACCCACGCCATGACAACACTCAAGGGGCAAGACCCTGAATTTCGAGGATGTCCCGACGCGAGCAAGCGACGAGCCGGCGGCTTGTTTTTCGAGCTGCCGGGAGCAGGCTTGCTGGCGCTGTTTTTGGTACTGCTTGCCGTGCCATCGTTTTCCCACGAGGTCGAGGGGGTATGGGAACACAAGCCTTCGTTGTCCGACCAGCTGTTGGCCACCATTCTCCAGACCGCGCCCACGGGCATCGGGATGGTGGAAGCCCGGGTGATCTCCAGTGTCAACGATTATGTTTTGGAGCTGACCGGCTACAGCCGGGAGGAGTTGATCGGCCAAAGCGCACGGATGCTTTACCCCACGCAGGAGGATTTCGACTACGTGGGCCGGGAGAAGTATCGCCAGATTTCCGAAAAGGGCACAGGGTCCGTGGAAACTCGCTGGTTGCACAAAGACGGGGCCATTCTGGATGTCATCCTCTCTTCGACTCCCCTGGATCCTGAAGATCTGTCCGCCGGGGTGACCTTTACCGTGCTGGACATCACGCAGCGCAAGCAGTCCGAGGAACGGTTCGCCAAGGCCTTTCACTCCAGTCCGGCGCCGTTGGTCATTTCGGATATCGAGACTGGACTGTTCATCGACGTCAATGAGCGCTGGAATGAGATGCTCGGGCATGTCAGGGAGGATTTGATCGGCAAGACGTCCAAGGAGGTCGGCATCTGGGCCGATCCCGCGGACCGGGATCGCATCGTGGCCAAGATAGCGGAGCAGGGATATTTCAAGGACGAGCCGATCCAGTTCATGACCAAGACCGGAGAGCCCAGATACGCCTTGTGGTCCGCAGAGGTCGTGCTGCTGGATGGACGCCAAGTGATGCTGTCCCTGATCCTTGACGAAACCGAGCGCAGGCTGGCTGAGGTGGCTCTATCCACCAGGACCCGGGTTTTCCTGGG
>SKYX01000164.1 GCA_007127655.1 Desulfonatronum sp. | reverse complement strand
TCCACGTGGCCGACGTTCACGGTGATTTCCGCGTCGTTGTTCAAGGCTTCCAGGGCCATGATCTTGTGCGCCAGCTCCAGAATCGCGCTGGCTTTGGGGCCGCTTTTGGCCGCGTGCCCGGCCCTTCCGCGGACCGTCACCCGCAACCCCAGCCTGCCCTTGCGACCCGTGACCACCTCCCGGTTCAGCCCTCCGCCTTCAAACACCAAGCAGGCCAGACACTGCCCGGCTTGCTCCTCGATCCAGGACCGGGAAGCCGGGGAGCCGATTTCCTCGTCGGAATTACACAAAAACGTCACCGGCATGGCATCCAAAGCGCCAAGGTCCCGGAGCGCCTTGAGCGCGTAAACGCCCACCACCAGACCACCCTTCATGTCGTAAACTCCGGGCCCGCGACAGATGTCGCCGTGTTCCTGAAAAGCGGTGAACGACGTGTCCGCGGGGAACACGGTATCCATGTGCCCCACCAGGACGAAGCCGGATTCGCCGGTGGTCCACGGCCCGGAGGAGGCCTGGACCATGTTTCCGTAGTCGGCAAAGGGCAGGATTCGAACGACCGGCAAGACCTGTCCCAGGACCTCGCCCATGACCACGGCCATAAGGTCCAGGCCCGGCTTGTTTCGGCTGCCGCTCTGGATCTCCACCAAGCGCCGCAGCAGATCAACGGCTTCGGCTTCCCTTTCCGCCAGGTAGGCGATGATTTGATCGCGCATGAGGTCACTCTTCTTTGGAGTCGGGCCGATACCTGGCGAATCCGAAGTCTTCCCGGTTGTATTCCTGAAAATCGGCATCCGGGTACATGACCCGCTCCTCGTTCCAGGGCTTTTGCATCCGCAGGTTGCCGTCCTTGCGGCCGAGAAGGTTGGTCTTGTGCAGGGGGATCTTGCCCCCGGCTGTGGCGATGTACCGGGGGATTGCGTCGCCGGAGATGTTGCCGTACATGCTCTCGATGATCTCCTGGCCCGTGGCCACGGGAACGCGCAAATGGGTGAACTGTGGGTTGCGGTAGCTGCAATTGAACACGTAGTAGGGGCGAACGTAGGCCTCCTGGATGGTTTCGCACAGCTTCCACATCTTGATCTTCGTGTCGTTGATGCCCTTGAGCAGCACGGCCTGGTTCATCACCGCCATGACCCGCCCGGAAATCGCCTTGAACGCAGCCTTGGAGACTGGAGTGATCTCCTGGGCCGTGTTGATCTGGGTAACCACGCGCACCGGCTTGCGCGCGTTGCTGGCCTCCAGGATGTCCAGCAATTTTTCGTCCACCCGCTGCGGCGTGGTGACCGGAATCCTGGTGCCCAGGCGCTTCATCCGCACATGCTCGATGGAGTCCAGCTCACCCAGCAGCCATTCCAGCATGGAGTTGGGCAGCACAAAAGCGTCCCCGCCGGTAACCAGGACGTCCCGGATTTCCGGGTTGGCCCGGATATAGTCCAGAGCCTCGCCGTAGGCTTCTTTGCTGTAGATCCGATCCTTGGCGCCGATGTGCGCGATGCGCAGACAGTGGGTGCAGTACATGGCGCACATATTGGTGGCCTTGATGGTCACCACCCGGGGATAAAATTGGTCGATCAACCGGGCCGGGGAATGATCCGCGGCCACCGGCGGAATCTCCACCCCGGCGTTGTCGACCATTTCCGCGGTGGGCACGGCTTGAAGCAACACGGGGTCGTTGCTCCGGTCCGGCAGAATCAAACTGGCATAGTATGGGGTCAGGCGCATCCGGTAGGTTTGGGTGACCCTCCGGACCTCTTCCACGGCCTTGGCTGGCAGATCGATAACCGAGGCCAGCGCATCCACGTCCTCCACGGCATGGCGCAACTGCCCGGAGTAGGAGTGCCAGTCCTCGTCGGTCATGCCCAGGACGCCCTTGATTCGGGCCTGGTTCTCCAGAATCCGCTCCCAAACCTCGATGCCGCTGGGCGCCTCAACCGCGTTGCGCTCCAGGTAATCGGCGATCCGGGCCTTGGCCTCCCGGACAATAGGCTGGGCTTTGCCCACCCGACCGCCCACGGTCACGCCGTGCTCATCCAGCCTGGCATGCTTGTCCGCCAAAATGACAAGTTCCTCCCTGGTCAGGCCAAGTTGCTCCGGTGTCGTGCCCTGCTCGCCATGAATCCGCGCCAATTCCGCGAACAATGCGACAATGGGACCAGTGAGGTCCTGGGTCAAGGCCGTGTTCTTCAACTCGGCCACTGCGGCGCGCTGTTCTTCCGATGCGGACGAATCGTCCTCGGCGACAAATAAGTCTTCAAAAAAATCCCCGGTGAACGTATCCAAGACATGCGGCGTCGTGCTGCTCATGATCAATCATCCTTCGTTGTGGTTTGGTTCTGAAGCGTATCGAAAATGGATTCCTTGAGCTGCTGGATGCCCAGACGGATATCCTCCTCCAACTGCGCCCGGCTGTGGCCAACGGCCACCACGCGGCCCAGGAACGTCCCGGGTTGCACGGCAAGCCTGCCGCCGACATGCTCCACCACGATCACGCCGTGGTCCTGCCTGCCGGCCTTGACCTCCCGGAACAAGGTTCGTTCATCCTCGTCCACGGGCACGAACTGATTGGTCTCGGCTTCCGCGTCCAGCTTGTAGTTGTAAGTCCGCCAACAGATGTCGCCCAGAGCGTCGACGATTTCCATCTTGTTTTCCGGAAAACGGTTGTGCATCACGGCGTGGTACTCCAGTTCCAGCAAGCCGGGCGTGTCCACGGGCAGGGCGTTTTCCAGGGTACAGCACATTTCCATGGTGGTGCCCTGTTTCCGGGCATTGACCTCCACGAAATAAATTCGGCCCTGGTCGTCGACAACGTAATCGCAGCCGAAAATCCCGCGATACCCGCTCCGACCCATGACCTGCCCAACCTTGCGGGTGATCTCCCGAAGCTCCTGCTGCAAGGCGCAAGACAGTGCCGACGGAAAGGTCGATCCGCGAAACTTGTTCCCGTCCTGAATTTCCTGGTCCGCGATGGCCGCGATGAACACGTCCGCGGGACCGGCCACGACCCCAAGCACCGTGGGATCATCAAGGTGGGGAATATAGCGGCTGATGAAGAACTTCCCCTTGAGGTGGGCGGCTTTGGTCTCGATCTCCTCCTGAGTCGTGGCCAGGAAACTGTTCACCCCGGCCGCGGAATAGGGCTGGCTGACGAAAATCCCGTCCGGCCATTCCCCCCAGAGTTCCCGTGCCGTTTCCAGCATGTACTCCGCATCCGGGCAAACCCGATAGTCGATCAGCGGGGCCGTGCCCTTGAGCATCTGTAACTGGTACAGCTTGTTATTCCAGATATTGGCGATGTGCCCGCTAGGGCCGAGGATGCGCACGTCGGGAATCAAAGCCAGGGTCAACTCCGGAACGGATTCAAAAACGTGGATAAACACCTGTCCCTGCTTGTCCAGGAGTTGCCGGACCAAGTCGTTGACCGCGGCGGAAGCCGAGACCATGGAAGCGAAGGTCCTCGGGGCGATCCGAAAACTGACCTTGCGCCCTTTGGCCCGGTAGAGTTCACGGGCCATGGGGTTGATCACCAGGGTGTTCTTGTGCGGGTAGGAATCCAGCACGTCCGACAGGATGGAGATGAAATCAAAAGGCCTTCCGTGGATCTTGGACAGGGTCTCCTTGACAAACTGGTTCAGGCAGTCCGTCTTGATTTCACCGATGTACAGAAAATACGAAACCTCAGGGTCCAGCTTGATGTCCGAAAAAAAGACATCGTCCTCCATGAGCATAATCTCGCCCTCCGCGGCATCCGGATAAAATGAGCTCTCGGTAGGCCCTTTCCATGGTGAGGTCAATCGTTTTGGGGTTCACGGTTCAGGGTTCACAGTTCACGGTTGGAAAACCAGCCCGGACAAGCCCTCCACCACTCAGCTTTGTAGGCCGGATAAGGCGACAGCCGCATCCAGCACGTCATTGTCCACCGGGCAAAGCGCAACTCGTGGCGGCCTGTGGTGGCATCGGCTTGGCCGGCCCGGCGGCCCGGCCGGTCTGATGGGCGATTTTTTCCAGCATGCCCTTGAAGATCAGGATGTGGAACGGATAGGTGGCGTACCAGTAGGCCAGGCCCCACAGCCCTTTTGGCAAAAATCGGGAACGTTCAATGATTTCCGTATGCTCTCCGTCCGGTCCGACGGGACGCAGTTCGAAATCCAGCAGGGCTTCCCCTGGTGTCTTCATTTCCGCCAGCAGGCGCAACCGACGCCCAGGTTCCAGTTGGAGCACCCGCCAGAAGTCCAGGGCGTCGCCGACGCGGATTTCCGTTGGATGCCGGCGTCCGCGCCGCAGCCCCACTCCGCCGACCACCCGGTCCATGAACCCGCGCAACCGCCAGAGCCAGTCCCCATAGTACCAGCCGGTTTCCCCGCCCAGGGCGGCCACCACGGGCCAAACCTCTTCCGGCTTCGCCTCGATCTTGATGTGGTAGGACAAGCCCAGGAGCGTGCCTCCGGCATAGGGGGCGTCCCCGCAATCCAGCCATTCCGGAGGCGGTTGAAAACCGGCGTCGCTCCAGCAGGTTTCCACGTCCAGTTGCTGGACCTTCTGGAGCGCCGTGACAATAGCTTCCCGACAGGTCAAAAGCCGCTGGGGGATGATTTCCCGAATCCGATTCTCCGAGCAGACAACCCGGTTGCGCAACCCCACAACAAGAGGCTTGGCCAAAGCCGTAGGTATCGGTGTGACAAAATTGATCCAGAGCGATGAAAGGTGTGGAGTAAGCAGTGGCACCGGAATCAGGACTCTGCGTCGCAACCCGGCGATCTGGGCATAGAGTTGAAACATCTGTTCATAGGTGAGCACGTCAGGACCGCCGATGTCGTATGTCTGACCAGAGGTTTCCGGTTGTTCCAGACAGCCTGCAAGATACTCGATCACGTTGGATACGGCGATGGGCTGGCATTCGGTGCGCACCCAGCGCGGAGTGATCATCACCGGCAGACGCTCGGTCAGATAGCGCAGGATTTCAAACGACGCACTGCCCGACCCGATAATCATGGCCGCCCGCAGGAAGGTCACAGGCACACGCCCCTCCCGCAACACTTTGGCCACTTCCAATCGGGAGCGCAGGTGTTTGCTCAAATTCGCGTCGCTCTCATCCCCCAGGCCTCCCAGGTAGATGATCTGCGAAAGCCCCTGGTTCTCGGCGGCTCGGGCCATGTTCTCCGCGGCGACTTTGTCCGCCGAAGCGAAATCCTTGGAGCCTGGGGCCATTGAATGCACCAGATAATACGCCGCGGTGCAACCTTCCATGGCCCGCTCCAGAGAAGCCTGGTCCATGACGTCTCCCTGGGCCAGTTGCACCAGCGGATGCCCAGCCCATGGCCGACACCCCACCTTGCCCAGGGAGCGGGCCATGGCCGTGACCGCGTGCCCCCGCTCCAGCAGCTTCTTGATCAGCCGCCCGCCAATGTATCCGGTAGCCCCGGTCACTAAAACACGTTGCTCAGCCATAAATGTCTCCTTGCACCCTGTACGTGATCATATCCTTTTCCGATTGCCTTCCCAGCGGTTGGTCGCTAGGTTGATCGCGGATCGTTCAATCCGACCTGCGTCCTTGGTTCGCCTTCAACCAGTCGCTTTTCCGGTTCCGGGGAGATCAGGCCTCGCATGCCCGACATCGCCTACTTGCACATATTCCTGCGCGCATCCTGGATCATCCAGGGCGTATATCTCTTGCTGGCGACCATGTCCGTGATCTGCTGGGGGCTGGTTTTCGCCAAGCTGATCCAGTTTCGCCGCTTGTCCAAGGCCGTGGCGGAGGACACGGAAACATTGCGGGAGGCCAGGGAGTTGCAAGCCGCCTACCTCAACCTCTCCCCAGGGTCCATCACCCAAAAGGTCGCCCAGGCCGGACATGACGAATACCTGGAACTCCAGGGGCTGGGACTCCCACCTGGAGAACGCGCCCACATCGTCCTGGAAAGCCTGCGCCACACCCTCCGGGACGAAGTCCGCAGGCAGGCCGGCACCGGTTTTCGCCCCCTGACCTTCCTCGGCGTCTGCGCCAATGCCGCCCCTCTGATGGGTCTGTTCGGCACGGTCTGGGGCATCTTTCATTCCTTCCAGGGCTTCAGCGAACTCAGCCGGGCCGCCAACCTGATGGTCGTGGGGCAGGGACTGGGCGAAGCCCTGGGCACGACCATAGCCGGCCTGCTGGTGGCCATCCCGGCGACCCTGTTCTACAACTACTTTCTCAGCCGCCTCGGCGAACTGGAACGCAACCTCTCCAACTTCGCCCACCTCTTCCTGAAACTCGTCAAAAACGACCTGCACGGCTCCCCGAATTGACCGGCGGCTCCCTCTGATCGATCAGCACGGTTTTTATCAGCCAGTCCGTTGCCGCCCGAGAATACTCCATCGCTCAATACAGCGCATTGACCAGCGCCATCTGCTCCGGTGTTGAGTATTTGATGGACAATTGGAGAAAAACTTATATCCTGGGAAGCTGCGCCAGGAAGCGCCATGCAGGCTGTGCTTCGGAAATTTCCTGCTCACTGCCCGGCGCGTATTCATGATAGAGCAATCGGCCCTGGGCCTGGGGCCAACGTTCATGACCCAGAGCCATGGATTTGGCCTCGCGTTGGCGGGTTTGCGTCTCTGTAAGACTCCAGCATGAGTTGATGAAAAAGGTCCCTTCTTCATCGCACAGATCCACTTCGCCGCCGTTGACGAAGTAGTAGAGATCCTTGCGGGTGCGCCGCACCTCCAGAAGATGGCGGATGGCGTCGAAAAAAAGAAATGTCTTGTCTGAACGCCTGACCCCGGCCAGGCCGACAACCTTCCCCATACCCGTCGGCAGCAACCGCTCCCGAGGATAACAAACCGGCAGCTTCCGCTCCACGAACTGGCGCAAGACGTATTTTAAGTTGTCACTGTTCATGAGTTCATCTAACGCGGGCCATGCCCGCAACCCAGTTATCAGTTATCAGTTATTTGTTATCAGGAAAATCAATTAACAAATAACCAATAACTGATAACAATTTCTTGTTTTTTATGACAGGGTCTCATGGGTAAGACACTAAGCAAACATTGTCCCTTCATACAAGGACAATTCTTGGCAAACAGCATGCTCATGGTTGGTTTCATAAAAACAACTGCTCACGCTCATCACAACCAGTTCTCCGCTCTCAGCTCCTCGATCCTGCTGAAATGTCTTATGTTCCCGGTGATCAAGGTGAAATTCTCCGCAATGGCTGTCGCGGCGATTTGGAGGTCCGCAAGATCCAGCGGTCGGCCTTTGCGTCCCAGTTCTGCCCGGATGCGTCCGCAGACATAGGCCGCTTTTGCGTCAAAGCCGACGACATCCACGGAAGGCAACAGAATCTTCTCGAGATTTTCGAGATGATACGCGGGCCGGGTGCTCTTCATAGCGCCGTAAACGATCTCCGTCACGGTGACCGTTGAGATATGCTGCTGCTTCCTTGGCACCAGGGCAAGGCGCTGCAACAAGGGCCTCGAGGGTCGTTTCTTCAGGACGTTGGTGATGACGTCCGTATCAAAGAGAAACATCGGCTCGTGTTCCTGAATCGTTTCGCACTTGGCGCAGGTCTTCAATCCGCTCTCCCACTTCTTCAAAATCCTTCCATTTGCCGACAATGGACGCAAGCCCCTGGCGCTGATCGTGCTGTTCAATGATCCGCAGATCTTCAAGGCTGACCAGGGCGGCAACCGGTTTATTCCTCTTGGTGATGACGAACCGCTCCCCGGCATAGGCGCTTTTGGCGATCAGCTCGGACAGATGACCTTTTGTTACAGCAATAGACACTTCCGGCATAATTAAAATCCTCCTCAAACAGGTCATAATGACCTTTATGGAACACGGTATCGGCGGGGAGCAGCAAGGTCAAGTTCGGGCATTTTTGACGGACAGAATCTCCAGTACACTTTATACATTTGATTTCAAGGCCATATCAGTTCGTAAGCCGTGCCGCGGCCTTTGCCGGGCAGAGGACGCAGGATGTGTTTCTTCACAAGATCGACAAGCTCCCGGAACGCGGTGGCTCGGGATGATCTGGTCATGGCCGTGTATTTGCGGTTGGTCAGCCCGCCTTCGAAGCCGCCTCCGTCTTCGCTGCATCCAGCTTCCAGGAGGCGATTGACGACCTTGCGCTGGCGCTCGTTCAAGAGGGTTTGGGCATGTTGTCGCCAGAACCCAGCCTTTTGCAGAACCCGGTTCACCGTCAGTCCGGCCATCGTCAGCGCGTCTTGCAATTGGCGTAGAAAAAGCCAGCCAGTCGGTGGCATCGCCGTCGCCTTTTTGGGTGGACTCCAGAATGTCGTAATAGTCCTTGCGTTTGGCCATGATCCGGGCTGAGAGGCTGTAGTGGCGGAACGGGCAATTCTCGTCCTGGGCCAGAGCCTCGGACGTAGGGCTGTTCAGCAGAACGGATGAGACTCTTCCAAAAAACACGCAATGCTTCCCCTTGTCATTGCTCACCCCTTGACGCGACTGCCCAAAGGTGTCACCTTCACTGAACACTTTTTGTGCAATTCTGTTCAGTGGAGACAACACATGCTGGATTTGACCGATTTTACAGGGATATACTTCGAACTTCTGGCAGCCTCGCCAATGGAGCACCAGCGGTTTCTGGCTGAAAGGATCAATTGGCGGGCCAGACTGATCGGCCTGGTTGGCGGCCGCGGTGTCGGCAAGACCACCTTGCTGCTCCAGGCCCTGGCCCGGGAACAGTCCCTGGGGGAGAAAACCCTGTATCTCTCCGCGGATCATGTTCGAGTGGAAGGCCTGGGGCTCTACGATATCGCGGCCACTTTCTTCAAGCTGGGCGGGACGATTCTGGCCGTGGACGAAATTCACAAGCGGGCCAACTGGCCGGTGGAAATCAAAAGTCTGTATGACGCTTTTCCACGTGCCCGGATCTGGTTTTCCGGAAGCTCGGCCCTGCACCTGCAATTGTCCAAAGCGGACCTGTCCCGACGCGCCCTGTACTATTCCCTGCCGTCATTGTCGTTCCGGGAGTTCATTCTGCTCAAGCATGGGCAGCGGCTGGACACCCTGGAGTTTGAGACGCTCCTGTCAGATCACGACCGACTGGTCGGAAGCATGGGCAGCACCGTTCGGCCCGTTCTTGCCAGGTTTCAGGACTATCTGCACCACGGCGCATATCCTTTTTTTCTGGAAGGGGAAGCAGACTATCTGACGCGCCTGCACCAGGTCATTGAAAAGGTTCTTTACGAGGACATCCCCAATACCGCCGAAATCCGCCACGGCAACATCCCGATCCTGAAAAAAATCCTGTACGAAATCGCGGTGTCGCCGCCCTACGAAATCAATATCGCGAACATGGCCAGGCGGTTCGAGACCTCCCGCAACAGCATCTACACCTTTTTGCACTATCTTGAAGCGGCTGGAATGATCACCAGGGTCTTGCCCCAGGGGGCCGGTTCTTCCATCACCATCAAGCCGGCCAAGCTGTTCTTCGCGGATACCAACCTGTTGCGGGCCGCGGGGCAACAATTGGCGAGAGAGGATACCCTGGGAACGATTCGCGAGACGTTTTTCGTGAACCAGGTCCAAAACGCCGGACATCGGGTGCGGGTGGCCAAACAGGGAGATTTTTTCGTGAACGAGACGTATCTTTTTGAATTCGGCGGCAAATCCAAGAACCGTCGCCAGATCGCCGGGGAGCGGAACGCGTATGTCGTCCGCGACGACATCGAAAGCGGGCTGGGCGACGTCATCCCCTTGTGGATGTTCGGATTGCTGTATTGAGGAGAACCTTCACTCACTCTACCTTATTCCGTGGCCTGCCTGTTCCTGAAAACGCGCCCTGATCACGTCCTCCACTTCTTTGGGGATTTCCGGTCGGCCCTGTTGGTTCAGGGCCGTGGCGGTGATCTTGGCCTTGAGCACGAGTTTTTGGTCGGGCAGGCGGTGAATCTCCTGGTAAAAAACCATCCGCAGTCGGGTTTCCTTGACCAGGCTCAGGCCGACGACAAAGGAATCGCCGCTGGTCAAAGCGCTCTTGTAGTCGATTTCCGCCCGGACCACGACGAAATAAACACCCATCATGGTATATTGCTTGAAGTCGATGCCCACGGACTTCATGCATTCATGGCGGACATGTTCGAGATAGTTCTGATATACGGCGTTGTTCACGATCCCCTGCATGTCGCATTCGTAGTCGCGAACGGACATTTCCAGGGTGAAGTCATTTTTTTTCATGAAAATTCCTTTTCAACCAGGATGCATGTCAGGGTCAGCGTGAAGGATCGGCCTGTTTTCTTATCACGGGATATCCGAGCGATTGCACTGGCGTCAAACGTTTTCCGTCCGGCTTTTTCGCGACAGCCGCTCCATCCAACCCACCAGCATCGCCAGGACAAGGTAGATCAACGTCCAGAGCAGCAGGCCGGGCAAAATCCACGCCGGGTTTCCGAGCTGCAGCAGAATCAACCCGGATAGTCCGACAGCCAGCATCACGGCGTACTCCGCCAGCACGGTTTTGCGGTGTCCCCAGCCCAATTGGACCAGGCGCTGGTAATAATGGCTGCGATGGGCCTGCCAAACCTTTTCTCCGGCCAGCAG
>SKYX01000087.1 GCA_007127655.1 Desulfonatronum sp. | reverse complement strand
CGGAAGCGGTAGACAAAGATCAGCGTTCCTTCGAACCCGTCTTCGCGCCATTGGCCGACGGTTTCCAGGGCATGGTCCCGATCGTCGGGATGCAGATTGGAGGTCCACCAGTCTCCAGCGGCCATGACCTCTTGAGGACTGTACCCGAGGACGGCCTGGACGTTGCCGCTGATGAATTTTGTCCGGTTGGTTTCAGGGTTCACGGTGTAGATCACGGCCGGACTGTTTCCCAGGAGCTGGTCCAGACGTTTTCGCGACGTATAGCTACGCTCCAAGGCATCGAGGGTATTGTTGAAAGACACGGCCAGGGATTGGATCTCTCGCGGCCCCTCCGGGGGCACCCTCCCCCCCAACTCCTGCCCGGCGGCGATGCGCTCCAGACTTTGCTCCAGGCGGGCCACGGGCCGGGCCGTCAACCGCGCGGCCAGGACAATGGCCGCCAGCATGGCGACCAGGGCCAGGCCGATGACCGCGGCCAACTGCCCGCGCAGGGCGGCGGCCTCGCTCCTGACCTGGTCCGTGGGCACGCCAACCAGGATCTGGTAGTTGCGCAGCCCAGGGATGTGCACCGTACCGGCACGGTGCAGCCAGCCGGACAACTCGAAAATCATTCGGTCATCGGCGCTCTCGCGGTAGACGTCGTTGGCCAGAAGCAGTCCTCCGTCCTGGTCCATCAAAGCCAAAGCATGCTCCAGAAGATTCATGCCGCTGAACAAGTCAACCAGGGCATCCGGATGAACGCTGACAATCAGCCAGCCGTCCACATGGTCGTCGATGAACCAGCCCTTGCCATGATAATGCAGAAAAACCGGCGTGGCGAAGACCAGCCCCTTGTGATCCAGGCGCAGCAGTTCCCGGCCTCGGGACAGCGGCCTGGTCATGTGCTGGACCAGATCCTCAAGCTGCAACGACGCGCCCACCGTCTGGTTGGAAAAGATTTCCCGGCCCTGGGCATCCACAAGCATGATCCGTGCTCTGGTTCCGGAGTGGGTGGCTAAACTTAGTTCACGAAAAAGCAGTGCCGCATAGATGTCATCCGGATCCATCAAGCCGGCGAAAACCATTTCCTTACCTGCGAGAACACGGGCCTGGTTCTGCAAAGAGACCACGGTTTCCCGAACAATATCCCTGCTGTGCAGCAGCATCCGCTCCAGACGGACATCCATCTCCGCCTGCCAAGCCTTCTGATTTAGACTGAAAAACAGCACCCCCAGAACGACCATCACGACAACGGCCGGAGGAAGCACCAAAAGAAGGACCTGGCTGGCCAGGCTGCGTTTATCCTGCATGGTGCTTTGATCTTCACCGCTCATGGTCGTGTTCCTTTGAGGCTATTCAGAATCTCAGTCAGTCGCGGACTGATGTTCAGACAGGCTCGGACAACATCAGGGTCATACAGTTTTCCTGATTTTTCACGGATTTCTCCCAGCGTCATATCCAATCCCAAGGATGCGCGGTAAGGGCGATGGGAAGCCATGGCCTCAACCACGTCGGCCACGGCCAGAATCCGGGCTTCCAGCAGGATGTCCGTGCCGGACAGTCCGGCCGGATAGCCGGAGCCGTCCAGGCGCTCATGATGTTGCAGCACCATTTGGGCTATGGGCCAGGGAAACGGGATTTCCTTGAGGATTTCATGGCCCACGGTGGGGTGGGTCTTGATGATCGCCATTTCAAACTCGGACAGCAGGCTGGGCTTGCTCAGCATTTCGGCGGGCACGGAAATTTTGCCGATGTCATGGAGCAGCCCCGCGGTATGAACCCCTTGAAGCTGCTCTTCTTCCAGACCCATTTCCCAGGCAATGGCCTGGGCCAGATTGGCGACGCGCTCCTGGTGTCCGGCGGTGTAGGGATCACGTTTCTCCGTGGTCACGCCCAGGGCATGGACCATGGAGCGTAATGCAGTGCTAAGATTTTCCAAACTTTGCCGCAGGCTATCCTCATCCCGTTTCTTGTCGGTAATATCCTTGAGCACCCCGATCATGCGCACCGTACGACCGTCCTGATCCTGTAGGACATCCACGGTCTGGGATATCCAGCGTTCGATGCCGTTAACTGAAATCCGATGATCCAGATCGAACCCCTGGCCAAGGTGCATCGAGTTTTCCAAGGCCATGCGCAACGCTACGCCGTCATCCGGATGTAGGGTATCACAAAGATCGGAGAGACGGGATAATACGGATTCGGCAGGCCGATTCAGGAAGGCCCCCATGTTCTCGGAACACCGCAAACTCTGATTGCCGACCCGCCATTCCCAACTGGCGATCTTCCCGGCTTGCAGAATCAGGGCATTGTGCAGATCCCGGTTTCTCTTCTCTTCCAGGGCCGTGGAAATGACCTCCAGCAATTCACGCTCCGAACACGGCTTGAACAGGTAGCGATAGATCCGGCCTTCGTTGATGGCCCGGACCGTGGCCTCCAGGCTGGCATGTCCGGTCAGGATGATCCGCACCACTTCCGGGTACAGCTCCCTGACCCGGGCCAGCAGTTCTGAACCGGTCATCCCGGGCATCACCTCATCCGATACGATCACGTCCACCGGCTCATGAGCCAGAATCTCCAGAGCCTCGGCTCCCGAATGGGCCTGAAGAACACGAAGCGGCTCCTTGTGCAGGGCCCGTTTGAGCGCCGAGGTAATCTGCGGCTCGTCATCCACGAACAGGACGGTCATGGGCGTCATTGTCATGTCACGAACTCCTCGAAGGGGTCATCCGCCTTGGCGGTGGCCGGCAATCGGACAACAACCGTCGT
>SKYX01000005.1 GCA_007127655.1 Desulfonatronum sp. | reverse complement strand
TCCTGATAACAAATAACTGATAACTGGGTTGCGGGCATGGCCCGCGTTAGTGACGTATTCCTGAGACCCTGACATAAAAAACAAGAAAATTTGGCAGGATTTCATTTCATCTTTTGCCTCTCGCAGAGTTCACAAAGATCGCAAAGTGCATGGGGAAAACTCTTTGTTTCCTCTGCGTGTCCCTGCGCCTCTGCGCGAGAACATGTTTTTGGGTTACGGGCATAGCCCGGGTTGGCCTTATTTCGATACCGACACCGACACCGAAAAAGGATCTTTGAATTGGCATAAGCCGCCAGAATCATCGAGCAAGGCCACGGCCAGCGTCAGGTCGGCGCCCTTGGTCTTGGCCACAATCAACGATTCAGTCCGAGCCAGCAGCAACGCCGCGGCCTCGCAGACGCTTTTGGTGCCGACGAGCCGGGCCGCTGTCTCGGACGGATTCGGCGTCCGCACGGCTTGCAGTTGATCAGGGGGAAAAAAGGCTACGTCCACGCCCAGGGCGGCAACGGCCGCATGGAGCCCCGGTTCCGCGGATCTGGCCTGGACCGTGCCCAAAGCGGTCAGGCTCGGCAGAGCCAAACCGTATTTATCGAACACCTCGTGCACGAAGTCGGTAATCGACGTCGCGCTCACGCCCCGATGGCAACCCAATCCGGCTACCAGGCAACGAGGATGCAGGCCGAGCACGGCGGGATCACCATCCGTACGAACCGGCGGGCGTTTCCAGGACACCCAAAGTCCGGGCCGGTCGTCCCGCCACGCCCCGGCGTCCGGAACCCGCTCGAACAATTCCCCGGACCCCATTTCACGCAGGCGCGTCCAAAGGCAGTCTTCCGGATCCAGCACCTGGACAATTTCTCCGTCCAGCAATGCCGCGGCCAGAGCCGCGAAGCGCTCCGGACGGTCGGCCACAAGCCCCGATTCCCGAGCCAGAATGTCCAAGGCCGGAAGCCCGGCCGTGTCCGTGGCCGTGGTGATCACGGCCTGGCCCCCGGTAATGCGGGCCACTTTCCGGGCCATATCGTTGGCCCCGCCCAGGTGCCCGCCCACCAGGCTGACGATGTGGCGCCCCTCCTGATCCAGGACCACCACGCCAGGGTCCAGCGTCTTGTCCCGTAACAACGGACCGACGCACCGAACCACGATGCCGGAGGCCGCGACGCAGACATGGTGGCGGAAGCGGAAGAAGTTCTTCGGAAAGGCTGAAGAAAAAAGACGAAACGGCAACTCCCCGGAAGGGGCGGCGTATTTTTCAGGAAGGAACAGGGTCGCGTTCAACGCGGCGGCGACCCGCCGGGCCAGGTCGCTGCCGCGGGAAGTCAGGGCCCAGACCGCGATGCCGCGTGGCGACACAACGGCCTGGGCGTCCGCGAACAAGGAACCGCTAGAACTGAACGGTTCGGCAGGCATCCAGAGTCTGCTCGAAGTCCTCTTCGGTGTGCGCGAAGGAGGTAAAGGCGCACTCGAAGCCCGAAGGGGCCAAAGCCACCCCGGCGTCGCGCATTTGGCGGAAAAAGGAGGCGTAGATCGCCCCGTCGGACTTGGAGGCCGAGGCGAAATCCGTGACCGGCTCCGAAGCGAAAAACAGGGTGAACATCGAGGCCATGCAGTTAAGCTGCACGGTTACGCCGCGCTCTTCCAAAACGCTTTTCAGTTCCGTGGCCAGGGCCTTGGTCCGGATGGTCAGGTCCATGTAGTCGGCCTTGGCCAGCTCCTTGAGGGTCGCCACCCCGGCGGCCATGGCCACCGGGTTCCCGGAGAGGGTTCCGGCCTGATAGACGTCTCCGCACGGCGCGATGCGGGACATGATCTCCCGCCGCCCGCCGTACGCGCCCACCGGAAAGCCGCCGCCGATGATCTTGCCCAGGCAGGTCAGGTCCGGGATCACGCCGAAGACGTTCTGCGCCCCACCGTAGGCCAGACGAAAGCCGGTGATCACCTCGTCGAAAATCAGCAGCGCGCCGTGCCGGTCGGTGAGGACGCGCAGGGTGGGCAAGAATCCGGGCTGGGGCAGAACCATGCCCATGTTCCCGGCCACGGGCTCGACGATCACTGCGGCGATCTCGTCGCCGTGTTCCCGAAACAGGGCTTCAACGGCGTCCAGATCATTATAAGGTGCCAGCAGGGTGTCCGCGACCACGGCCTCGGGCACGCCCGGCGTGCCGGGAATGGACAGGGTGGCCACCCCGGAACCGGCGCTGGCCAGGAAGGCGTCGCTGTGCCCGTGATAGCAGCCCACGAACTTGACCACCTTGTTGCGCCCGGTAAAACCGCGAGCCAGACGCAGAGCGCTCATGGTCGCCTCTGTCCCGGAATTAACCATCCGGATCATGTCCACCCCGGGCAGAGCGGCCGTGAGCAGTTCGGCCAACTCCACCTCGGCCTGGCAGGGCGCGCCGAAGCTGGCGCCCTGATCCACGGCCTTGTGCACGGCCTCCACCACGGCGGGATGGGAATGCCCCAGCAACATCGGGCCCCAGGACATGACGTAATCGATGAGTTCGCGGCCCTCCACGGTCCACATCTTCGAGCCTTGGGCCTTGGCGATGAACAGAGGGTCGCTCTGTACGCTCAAACAGGCCCGCACCGGACTGTTCACCCCGCCCGGAATCAATTCCTGGGCCTTGGTGAACAAGGTTTTCGAATCAGACATGATTCTCCTCGCGATATGCTATAGGTTCGTAATTATCTGGAAAAGATGCCCCCGGCTTGGCGTTGGATCTGAATCAAGATCGCAATCGAGATCGC
>SKYX01000190.1 GCA_007127655.1 Desulfonatronum sp. | reverse complement strand
TCTGCAGGTCGTCCAATACCGGCGTGTCTTGCCGCTCGGCGGAGACGTCCTCGGTCCGGGTGCCGCCCTGGTCATCCAGAACAAGCATTGTCTGCTTGCGGGCGATGTCGCGACCCACCACGGTGAGTTTGTCTTTTCGGACCCGGTAGACATCCGGACTTTGCTCTCCCCCCACCAGCGCCTCCCCCAGCCCCCAAACCGCGGAGACGGTCAGTTCATCGGGGTTCGCGCCGGAAGGGTCCACGCTGTACAGGACGCCGCTGCCCATGGCGTCCACCATGGGCAGCACCAGCACGGCCATGGGCGTTTCCTCGTCCGTCAAGCCATGCTGCATGCGATACGTCAGGGCCCGGGCACCGTATTTGCTCGCCACGACACGTTGATAGGCTTGCAAGAGCCCGGCCTTGTCCACTCCCAGGACCGAGGTGTACTGTCCGGCAAAGGACACTTCGCCGTCTTCGCCCACCGCGCTGCTGCGCACGGCCACCGGACAGTTCTCCCCATAGCTTTGTTCCAACGCGGCATAGGCCTTGATGATCGCCTTGTTCAGCTCCTGCGGCATTTCAGCCTGGAGCACGGCTTGCTGGAGCTTCCTACTGGCGCTGTCCACCTCATCCTGGGAATCCGAGCGCAGTTTGTCCAGCTCCTGCTTGAACGTCTCCTGAAGCTCGTTCTCCCGCAGGTAGGTCCGAAACCCCTCGGCCGTGATCACAAAGCCGGGGGGGACCGGCAGGTCCAGTTGACCGGCCATGATCCCCAAATTCGTGGCCTTGGCCCCGACGAAGGTGACCATTTCCGGAGTAATGTCCGTCAACGGCAATACCAACTCTTTCCGGGATTCGGCCATGGGCTGCAACTCGGCCAAAACCTCGGCGCCAATCTTCTCCACCACGCGCTCCAACTTGGCATATCGTTCCCCGCGCAAGATCTGCATGGACGAGGCCATGGCCTTGACCGACTGCAACAGCAGGCCCAGCTTGGTATTGATTTCCGCGGCACTCAGGACCCGGCCGCCATGATAGGCCGTTTCCATCTCGGCCATGGCGTCGAGTGCCGCGTAATTATTTTCTAAAAAATTCTTGAACTGACTGTATATTTCCGCATAGGGGGACTGTTCGTCCACCAAAAGAAAGCATCGGTTTTTCGCTTCGGATTTGGGCATATTGGCGCCTTTGTTTTTTGACATTGTTTGGCTTGCTCAATCAAACACCGTGTCAGCTGACTCACGATCCGCTTTCCATGCCCGGCGGCAGGGTGCAGAATTCGACTTCAAGCTTGGTCAGGGCGGCCTTGCCCCGGACTGTCAGGTCCGTGATGAAGCGGAACTGTTGGCGGGGGTCCACGGGATAGGCTCGTATTCGGTAGTGGGTGCCCCAGGGCTTTTCCTGGACAATGACCGCCACGGGCTTGTCGAGTTGCAGGTAGGGGCTGGTCAGGGCCACGTCCTGGAGGACCTGCCGAATCAGGGCCGCATCGTGGCGGGGATGCAGGAAGAAGTCCGTGACGCATTGCAGGTGTGGGCCGCCGTTGTTGGCGTTGAAGACCGATTCGGTCCAGATCTTCTGATGGGGGATGGCCACCACCGTGTCGTCCGGGGTGACGATACGCACCGTGCGCATGCCCACATGGGTCACTTCGCCGTAGGTGCCGTTGATTTCAATCCAATCGCCGTTGCGATAGGGCATCTCCCCCACGGCCACGACACCGGCGACCAGGCTGCTGGTGTAATCCTTCAACGCAAAGCCCACGGCCAATCCCACGGCGCCGAACAAGGCAACCATGTTCTGCAAGGTCGGTTCGATAATCAAGGGGATACAGAGCAAAAACGTCGCGAGAATGACCAGGAGCCGCAGGACCGACTCACCGGCCAGGAGGAACAGGCGGCGCTGACCATGCATCCGGTTGGCGATCCAGGGCGTCAGTCTGCGGATTAGAATAACCAGCAGTGCGGCCATGGCCACGATTAGCAGTATCTGGAGCAGAACGTCCGTGGAAAAGGGCTTGAAAATTTGCGCGACAGGAACAGATTCAGCCATGGCGGCCCACTCCTCAAAATTGATCCGTCAGATAGTCACGCTCGCGAAGAAACCCGCGAACCGTGGCGTACCCCAGGGCGCTGACCCTCCAGCACGCCTCTTCCCGGCTCACCAGGTCACAGCCTTTGAGCCGCAGCAAAATGGACATGATCCGGCTTTGCGACAAGGGCAGAATCGAGGCCAAAACGTCCGCGTTCAGCCCGTTGTGGAGCAGCAGTCCATGCAGGACAAAAGCCATGTCCTCGTCCGCTTCCATGGGCATCGCGGGATCGGCCATGTCCGCGGCAAACCAGATCGTGTCCGGACTTCCGGGGCCCTGCTCCGGCCCGCCTGATGTTTTATCAGCAGCGATATTCGCTGCGTTTTCCGCTGCGTTTTCCGCTGCATCGGGCTCGGAACGCAACCGGTTGCGCCAGTACGCCCAGGCTGTTCCCGGATTGCCGCGACAGTGAGCCGCGAGCTGCTTGAGTTCCTTGCCGACCACGTAGTCACCCTGGGTGATCTCCTCCCACGAGGGGATGATCGGGGTTCCGGTCTTGGCATGGCAGATACGGGCATGCCTTGATGCACTTTGCTTCGCCGGAAAGGCGAACAAGCGGGTCAGCTTGTCGCCGTCAAAGGCTTGAAGCGTGAGCGTCTTGGGCTGGGCAAGAGGCCACACCCGCTGCAGATAGGCCCAGGCCCAGCTGTCGCAGCCGATCACCCCTCGGCCCAGATCGCCTCCAGCGGCG
>SKYX01000380.1 GCA_007127655.1 Desulfonatronum sp. | reverse complement strand
GGTTGAAGATGGGAACATGGCCCTGACCCAGGGTAGCGACAGGGCCGCAACCCTGGGCTATGGTACAGAATCCCGTTGGGATACCCGGAGTTGAAAAACAGTCCGAAACGCATAATGAGCCAAAAATATATGGAAACTATTCAGCACATCCTGGGCAAAGCCTCATTCCGGCACTGGATACCCGCCTTCGCGGGTATGACTGATTTAGAGACGGCATTGAAAAACACGTCATTCCCGCGAAGGCTGGAATCCAGCGCCTTGGTACTGCCAAGCGCGAAATATGCTGAGTAGTTACGGGAAAAAATCTTTGTCGTTCAGGAAAGCGAGATCATTTCAGCCCTGGCAAGGAAAAGCAACACCCGCCCCGTGACGGCGCGTGGGCCGAGGTTTTGTCGGGCGACTCCGCCGCTCTTTTCAGGACAATATGAAAAACAAAACGGCGGCCTACTGGATGTAGGCCGCCGTTTTGTTTTTCATTCATCTCCGCGCTTCGACGCTGATCAGCTGATCAGACCTTGCGCACCGTGACGAAATGTTCCTGCATGGCGATGGCCCCGCCGGCCGGGTCCCATTTTTCGATGCCACCGGGCATCAGCATGTGATCCGCCACGCCTTTTCCTCTGGCCCGACTTTCCACCGGGAGGGTATGCCCGAACCCGTGGACCATGAACACGGCTTCGGGGTGAATGAACTCGGTCAAAAAGGTCTTGATCTTTCCGGAGTACCCGTTGGCCGCGACTTCCACGGTCTGGCCTTCAGCGATGCCCATGGCCCTGGCCGTCTCATTGTTCATCCAGAGCACGTTCTCCGACATCTGCCCGGCCAGGATCGCGTTGTTCACGGTGTGGCCCTGGGTATGTACGCCGCAGCGGCCAAAGGTGATCCGGAACTGGCCTTCGCCGGGCTTTTCCGGGCTGACGTAGGGCTTGAGCGAGGGCAGACCCTGTTTTTCCCATTTCTGATTGATCATCTCGATCTTTTTGGACGGCGTCTTGAAGGCGTACTCGTCCGGGGTGAAGTACTTGGGCTTGTCGGCCAGGGAAACCGAGCCCTTGGCCTGAAAGTCCTCCATTTTCACGCCAGTCCCGTCCAGCTGATAGGCCCAGATGTCCTCAATGGAATCGAAGGCCAGCTTGTCCATGCCCAGGCGCTTGGCCAGTCCACCCAGTATCTCCCAATCCGCCTTGGTTTCAAAACGAGGAGGTACCGCACGATGACGGACGAACATGGACGGCTTCAGCCCGCCCTTGCCGGCCAGGATGCTCTCTCGTTCCAAATAGGTAGACAGCGGCAGGACCACGTCGGAATACCAAGCCGTATCCGACCAACTGAAGGTCACGGAAACCATCAGCTCCAGCTTGTCGAAGACCTTCTTCAAGGCTTCCGGGTCCGGATAGGCCATCAACGGGTCATGCCGGTAGGCGATGTAGGCCTTGACCGGGTAGGGCTCCTCGGTCTCGATGGCCTTGAAGGCCAGATGCAGCAGTCCGGGGCCCGCATCGAAGTGCGGATACTTCCAGCCCACACCGTCCGCGCGTTTGTCCTCGGGCTTGGGATAAAGGTCAACAAGCTTTTTCAAACCTTTGCGGCCGACATCCTTGGGCGTGGCCGCGATGGGCAGCCCGCCTTTGGCCCCGATGGAACCCAACAGCGCGTTGATGATGTAGGCGGTGCGGGACATATAGAAGGAATCCGAATAGCGGGCATTCATCCATCCGGGATGCCAGATCACGGACGGGCTGGCCGCGGCCAGTTCCCGGACAAAGACGCGCAGCTCCTTGGCCGGCACCCCGGTTTCGGTCTCGGCCCACTCCGGAGTGTACTGGGCGGTGAAGGCCCGGAGGGCGTCCAGATCCTGGATGAACCGGGAGGCGTACTCCGCGTCGAAGAGCTGTTTATTCAAAATTTCGTGGATAACCGCCAAGTTGAATGCATAGTCTGTACCCGGGCGAACCATGAAGAACCGACTCGCCTTGCTCGCGGAAACGGTTCCCCGAATGTCGATGACGGTCAATTTGCAGCCATTGTCCAGGGCGTCCATGGTGTCGTTGACTTCCTTGACATTGATGGCCTCAAACAAGTTCCGGGTTTGCAGGACGATATGCTTGGCGTTCTTGTAGTCATAGACCACGGCCTTGCGGCCGAAGCCGAACACGGATTGGGCCGCGTGCTGCACGTTGCGGGCGCAGGCCGAGTCGTGGTTGCAGTAGTTGGGGGAGCCCAGGCCGCGCATAAAGGCTTGGTGCAGGTCGATGAACGGCCCGCCCCGGTCGCTCCAGAGCACGCCTTTTCCACCGTGCGTGTCTGTCACCGTCTTGATCTTTTCGGCGACGTAATCCAGGGCCTCGTCCCAGGTCACCCGCTTCCACTTGCCCTCGCCCCGTTCGCCTTGCCGAATCATGGGAAACTGTGGTCTCTCGGCGTCGTTGAGCAAGGCCAGCCCTGCTCCGCCTCGGGCGCACAACGCTCCCTGCAGACCCGGCGCATGGGGATTACCCTGGATGTAGGTACACTCGCCGTCCTCCACGTCCACCTGGATGGGACAGCGCACCGTGCACATCCCGCAAACACTGAAAACTTTTTCCTTGGCCATTCGTTCCTCCCTGACTATTTTTCTAATCCCATGAGCCCTTGCACCCGAAACGGTGCGACGCAACAGACGTAACAATGGACAATAAATCATAAAACATTTCGTACTATTTAAGTACAAATTAATAATATCACAAGTTGACTCGCCAACGCAATATGGTTTCTCAAAACAAACTAAAGTATT
>SKYX01000268.1 GCA_007127655.1 Desulfonatronum sp. | reverse complement strand
TCTGCCTGGGCTCGCGGGTCCTGGGCGACGAGTTGGCCAAAAGCATCGTCAACGTGTTTTTGGCCGCGGATTTTGAAGGCGAGCGCCACCAGCGCCGCATCGAGCAGATCGAAACCCTGAACGCCAATTCATAAGAAAGGATCACCACCATGAACACCAGCGAACCGAATCAACGCGCCGTCAACGTCATCAAGGGACTGGTCATGGACGCCACCCGCAAGGCCAATTCCGGCCATCCCGGTGGCCCCATGTCATCCGCGGACATGGCCTATGTCCTGTTCCACGAGTTTCTGCGCCACGATCCTCGGGATCCGGCCTGGTTCAACCGGGACCGTTTCGTGCTTTCCGCCGGACACGAATCCATGCTGCTTTACAGCCTGCTGACCATGATCGGGCACCTGAACATCCAGGACCTTCAGGACTTCCGCCAGCTGGGCAGCCGAACCCCGGGCCACCCCGAAGAACACATGACCCCCGGGGTGGAAGCCACCACCGGCCCCCTGGGCCAGGGCTTGGCCATGGGCGTGGGCATGGCCGCGGCGGAGCGCATGCTGGCCGCCCGCCTCGGCGCGGACGTGGTGGACCACTCTACCTATGTTCTGGCTTCGGACGGCGACATGCAGGAACCGGTGGCCCTGGGCGCGGCCAGCCTGGCCGGGCACTGGGGGCTGGGCAAGCTGATCGTGTTCTACGACAGCAACCAGATTCAGCTTTCTGGCCCCACAAACCGCTCCGACTGCACGGACTACCGCAAGCTCTTCGAGGCCTTTTGCTGGGACGTCCTGGAAGTAGACGGGCACGATCACGACCAGATCCGCGAGGCCATCGGCCGGGCCAAGGCCGAGACCGCCCGCCCCACCTTGATCATCGGCCACACGGTCATCGCCAAGGGCACGGCCTCCATGGAAGGGGACTTCGAAACCCACGGTGCGCCGCTCAGCCCGGACGAAATCAAGGCCACCAAACGCAAGCTCGGCCTGCCGGAAGAGGAAAGCTTTCACCTTCCCCAGGACGCCCTGGACCACTTCCGGTCCCGCTTCCCGGAACTGGCCAAGGAAGTCGACGCCTGGAAACGGCATGTCCAGGAAAAGAAGACCACGGACGCCGCCTTTGCCCGGACCTGGGATCAACACGTCACCCCACCCTCGCATCGTTCCTTCACCTGGCCGGAACTGGACGTCACAAAAAAGGTTTCCACGCGCAAAGCCTTCGGTCAGTGTCTGAATGAGCTGATCGCCCAGTTGCCGAATCTGGTGGGCGGTTCGGCGGACCTGGATCCCTCCAACCAGACGACCAAGTTCCGGGACACCACCGGCGTCTTCGGCTCGGACAACCCCACCGGGCGCAACCTCAGCTTCGGCGTGCGAGAATTCCCCATGGGCGCGATCCTCAACGGCATCGCCCTGCACGGCGGCCTGGTGGGCTTCGGCGCGACCTTCCTGGTCTTTTCCGACTACCAGCGCAACGCCGTGCGCATGTCCGCCATTCAGAACCTCCCGGTCCTGCACGTCTACACCCATGACTCCTTCTACGTCGGGGAAGACGGCCCGACGCACCAGCCCGTGGAACACGCCTGGTCCCTGCGCCTGATTCCCAATCTCCTGGTGATGCGCCCCGCGGACGTCGTGGAAAGCCGGATCATGATGGAAGTCGCCCTGACCCAGGACAAACGCCCCTCCGCCCTGCTCTTCACCCGCCAGGATCTCCCGGTCCTGGCTCCGGAGGCATTCCCCCAAACACCCAAAGGTGCTCGCCGCGGAGCCTACGTTCTGCACGACCCCGCCGACGGCTCCCCGGAAATGCTGATCATCACCACCGGCTCCGAAGTCCATCTCGCCCTGGAAGCGGCCAAAATGCTCCCGGACCAGAAAATCCGCGTAGTCAGCGCTCCCTGCCTCGAACTTTTCGAGGAACAGCCTCAGACTTACAAGGACGAAGTCCTGCCATCCCGGATCCAAAAGCGCGTTGCCGTTGAAGCTGGCCGCTCCGATCCCTGGTACAAATACGTCGGCCTCAACGGTATCGTCCTCGGCCTGGACCACTTCGGCGACTCCGCCCCAGCCGGCGCCCTGGCCAAGAAATACGGCTTCACCCCGGAGCACCTCGTCGCAATCATCCAGGCGAAATACGCATAGCCGCCAAACGAGAACCAATGGAAGAACGAACGACTTCAGGCTTGACAGGCATACCACTCCCAAGCTACATGCCTCCCTTTACGCCGGGGTGGTGAAACTGGTAGACGCACTGGACTCAAAATCCAGCGGGGGCAACTCCGTGTCGGTTCGATTCCGACCCCCGGCACCAAAGAAAATCAAAGGGTTTACGATGAAAATCGTAAACCCTTTTTTGTTGCGCGGTTTTCAACGTAACCGCTGCGTAACCATCTGGTCATTATTTCGCCCCTCCGAAGGGGAGCATTCCGACTTTGGCTCATGGGGCGAAATGCGTGAACCTGCGCATCATCAACGCATTGGCCCCAAACACACTATTAGCCCCATGAGCCACGACTTCTTTTTCGAATGGCCATTGTGGGGATGGTTCACAACAACATAGACCGGCGGCATAATCATACCCCAGCGGACTTGCCTCTCGGCCAGACGGGTCATCTGTCCGAAACGAATAGTAAGCCAACTCCTACTGCTCTCCCCCTCCGAACCGGCTACGAGGGAACAGGCGAAGATGCGGTGTTTTTTTCACCATGCCCGACTTTCCTTGATCGGCCCCAGCGGTTCCGGTAAGACCTTCTCAGCCCTCAAGATCGCCGAAGGTCTCGGT
>SKYX01000072.1 GCA_007127655.1 Desulfonatronum sp. | reverse complement strand
TTGAACAAGTCGAATACGGAATCCGCAAGTTCATTGACCACGAATTCCGACTCAAAGATCTCCATCTTGCCCGCCTCGACCCGGGACAGGTCCAGGATGTCCGAGAGCAGCCTGGTCAAGCGATTTGCCGAGGTTCTACAGAGAGCAACATATTGTTGTTGATCGGCATCCAAGGACGTCGCTTCCAGAAGCTGCATCATGCCCATGATCCCGTTGATGGGCGTGCGGATTTCATGGCTCATGTTGGCCAGGAATTCCGACTTGGCCTGGTTGGCTGTTTCGGCCTGCTCCTTGGCCAGGGCCAGGGCCGTTTCAGCGCGTTTGCGTTCCGTGATGTCCCGGGTTGCGGACAGGGCGTAGGATTCACCTTGCAAGGTGATTGGCGCGGTGACGACTTCCACCGGGATCTCGGTGCCGTTCTTGTGAAGATCAAGGCCTTCAAAAACCGACAAGGTCACTTCCCGGCCGATGATGGTGCCAGGGGCACCTCGAACCGAGGGAGCCTGAATATCGGCCAGGGTCATGCCCAACAGATCCTCTTTGGCGTACCCGAGAAGGCGGCAGGCGGCATCGTTGACATCGAACAGGGAGTCGTCCATCCGCCAGATGAACAGTGGGTCCGGGTTCTGCCTGAACAGAACCCGAAATCGTTCCTCACTCTCGCCCAAGGCAAGCTGAGCCTGCCGCATATCCGTGACATCCTTGCCCACGCACAAGATTTCCTTGGGCTTACCCGCGGCGTCCAGCAGGATCTTGTTCGTCCAGGAGACCCAAACGCGTGAACCGTCCTTGAGCAGATTCTCGTTCTCGTTGTTACTGTAGCTCTCCGGATGACTCCAGATTTCAGCAACAAGGTTCCGGAGATCTCTGCCGGTGGAATCCGTCGCCGGAACTATCGTTCCAACTACATTGCGACCAAGGATTTCATCGTGTTTGTATCCGAAGAATTGCTGCGCGAATTCGTTAAAAAAGGTGATCTTGCCGTCCGTGTCCATGCGCAGGATAATGCTGTTGGCACTTTCCACCAGTTCCCGGTAACGGGCTTCGCTCTCCCGCAGGGCCTGCTCGGCCTGCTTGCGCTCGGCAAGTTCCGCGTTGAGCATCTGGATGGTGCCGGACAGCTTGCGCGACATCAGGTTAAAGGACCTGGTCAGGTTCCGAGCTTCCACAAAGGACGTGTTTTCGTCTATCTCCTCTGGATGCGAGCCCGATGACAGTTTGCGGGATGCTTCATCCAGCAGGCTGATGGGCCGGACGATCCCCCTGGCCATGAGTGTTCCGGTCAGCAGGGCCAGGACGAGAACTCCCAGGGACAGCAGGATGGTCGTCCTGTTTTGGGCCGCGATTCCGGCCATGAAATCAGCTTCAGGCATCGAAACCACCACCAGCCAGTCAATGCCGGGGGCAATCTGAAGCGGGGAAACCTGTAACAGGTTTTTTTGGCCGTGGACCTCGAAATCAAGAGCATGCTCGCCTTCAAGGACATGCAGGGCATCAAACCGGTCCGCCAAGGCCTGGGCAGCCTCGCGTACCACGGGATTCCCGCTTTCCAACCCGTGTACCCGGCGGCTCAGCGACGAGTCGTCGTCAACCATGAGCACCCGGCTTTTGGAACAGGCCACCAGCTCCCCGGAACGCTCCATGATAAAGGCCTGTCCGGTTGTCCCGATGCGCAGCTCCTGGAGAAACTTCGAGAGATGAGACAGAAACAGGTCCACGGAGACCACGCCGAGGAAGGTTCCTTCCTGGTCGTAGACCGGACGACTGGCAGCCAGGGACATGTCCTGGCCGGTAAAGATAATGTAAATATCGCTGTATACCGGTCCGCCCACATCCTGGGCATTGACATACCAAGGTCGTGACCGGGCATCGAAATGAGATATGACGGCCAAATCCCGACCTTGCGATCCATCGGAATCAAGAGCAATTTTTCGAAACGCTCCGGATCGGAAACCGTCGGTAACGATGACATAGCGGGCGTCATCCATAATTTCCCGTCCGCTGTTGGCCAGCCCGCCAAGCGTGTTTCCGAAATATATGCTGGTCACTGTGGGGAACAGATCAACCTGCTTTGCAAAATGCGCCACCAGGCTCTCCTGGTCATGGGCAAGACCACTTTCCACGGCAATGATCCGGGCATTGGCCTGGTTGATCACCTGGGGTAAAGTCAAAAACTCCCGAACATGCTCGTTGATGTTCGCGGCAATTTCACTACTCAGTTGATGGACCACCTCATTGACGGCCTGGCGACCGCTGTAAAACGAAAGCGCTCCTATCAGGCCCACCGCGAGAATGGTCACAACCACGAACAAAGACACCAAAGCCGTTTGCAGAGAGATTCCGTCAGGCAGGCGTTTCATGGGGTCAAATTCCTTTTTTTCCGAAATTCTGGCCATCACCTGCGCGGCCTGTTGGTCATGCAGGTATTTCATGTCACTAAACCCTACGAACGATTGTTTTTCTCCAGCACCCTCTCCAAATCCTCCACGCTCACGGGCTTGGCCAGGTAGTCGTCCATGCCTGCGGCCAGGAAGCGTTCCCGGTCGCCGGGCTGGGTATGCGCGGTTACGGCGATGATGGGGATTCGCTTGCGCTGGTTCACGGTTCCAGGTTCACGGTTCACGGTTGGGGCCGTGGTGTCGTCGGGATGGGTTGCATTTTGCGCAACTCCGTCGGGCGCACCGCGGTGCGCCCCTACATCAGCACCGTCAACCGCCGTTTCTTCAACCGCTGAACCGTTGAACCGTGAACCGTGAACCCCTTCTGCTGAACCGTTGAACCGTGAACCGTGAACCT
>SKYX01000356.1 GCA_007127655.1 Desulfonatronum sp. | reverse complement strand
TGTACCGCGGCCTGGGCAGCGTGGTTCTGGGCGGCCTGGCCCTGTCCACGGTGTTTACGATTTTCGTGATCCCGTCCCTGCTGGCCTTCTTCATCCGCATGGAAACACCGGGCTCGGCCATGGGCGCGGACGACCCCCTGGGCGGGGCGGAGCGCTGTGAGTTGCCGGAGTCTGAAAAAGGAGCGAACAATGAAAAGCTATCGGAAGGAACTCTGGTTTGACGTTGCCGGTCGGCGGGCGTTCATCAACATTACGCCCCAGGTGGAGCAGTGTCTGCGGGAAAGCGGAATCCAGGAAGGATTGCTGCTGTGCAACGCCATGCACATCACGGCCAGCGTGTTCATCAACGATGACGAATCCGGCCTGCATCAGGACTACGACGACTGGCTGGAACGCCTGGCCCCCCACGCCCCCATCAGCCAATACCGCCACAACCGCACCGGCGAGGACAACGGCGACGCCCACCTCAAGCGCCAGATCATGGGCCGGGAAGTGGTGGTGGCCGTAACCAAGGGCCGTCTGGACTTCGGCACCTGGGAGCGGATCTTCTACGGTGAATTCGACGGCAACCGCCGCAAGCGCGTGCTGGTGAAGATTATCGGGGAGTGAGAGCGGGCCGAAGAATCACTCCTGGCAGCCAAAGAGCAGGCCGAGGCCGCCAACCGGGCCAAATCCGAATTCCTGGCCAACATGAGTTCATGAACTGCGCACGACCTTCAACGGCATCATGGGCATGCTCTCTGGACGCGGAGCAATAACAGTTCATTGATATGGGGGTAATTTCTCAAAAATTTGTGGCAAGCATGACTTGGATGCCCGCCCCCCGTCTGCGCGAGGACAGGCTTCGCGGGCATGACGAGTTTGGGAGAACATGCCATTTCAGTCATTCCCACGCAGGCGGGAATCCAGGGGCAGAGGCAATTTCAGGGTTTTCCCGCCCTTTTTGAGCTATTACATATGGGGCTTAAATCAGCGGACCGTTTTACGCGGCTTCTTACAGACATACTGGATATCTCGCGCATCGAAGCGGGCAAGATTGAGATTCGTTGGGAACCTTTCAACCCACTGGAGCGCCACAACTCGGTTGCCGATCTCGTAATTCATGGAAGACCACGCAAATAAAAATGAGGCACCGAGGAATCCCCTGGAAACGGAGCCAGCCTGCCCTCGGACCTTGTTGCCCTGAGGTGCCCGAAATCAATGCGGTCAAGGCATTTGTGATTGACAACGCCATTTTTGCCTGTAAAGAGGAATATGTTGGGTTAGGCTATCGCCCAGGGCCAGTATCGTGATCATGATTTTGTTCCATGACGTGTTGGCTGTCTCAATATGCAGTGGCTGTTAAACCGTTCCGGATTTGCAAGGCGTGATATTTTGTCCATGGCTGCGAGAAACAAATGGAAGTTCGATGTCGTTACAGATACGGCTGCAACAGCTTGAATGGTTCTGATCCGACATTGTAGATTTTTCTCAGTTCATTTTTGGGAAAACCAGGGTCATCTTCCAGTTTCCGAAGCATCTTTTCGTTCTCTTCATCCTTGAGAAATTCTTCTTTGGCGTCATCAAGGAGCAGTTGGATATATTTGGATATCTGGCTCTTGTCTGAGATCTCGCCTTCCTTGCTGAAGACGTTTTGCAGTCGTTGGTCCGTGATGTAGCGGGAGAATCTCTGGTTGAGTTCCGCGACTACGGGGTGTTCGTTACTGGGCCTGGGTGTTTTCGGCTCCTTGGCGACCTCTTGAAATTTTTCGGTTTTCTTCTTCAGCAGGAACGTGTACCCAATGGGCGAGAGAAGTATGCGGTTGTAGGGCTTGATGACTACGCCTTCAAGAACGTTCGCCCCTGAATGATCTTCAGGCGTCAATAGCGAATTGACGCCTTCAACCTGGACATCAAGAGCAGATTGCAGGCCTTGGAAAATGCCCAGACTGGGAACGATGTAGTGGTCAAGGTCGGGGCGCATTACTGCCTCAAATTCTCGATGAGCCAGTAGAAAACCGTCCCGGCGCAGGTCAAAGAGCCGGAAGTCTCTCTTCTTGCCATAAAAGACGCCCTTGTTGACTCCGGGGCCGAACAGCTCGCCGTATATCTGGTAGACAGTGTTCTCATCTCTGGCCAACTGGGTAAAGCGGTCCATGAGCAGATCATGGCCGCCGCCAAGGACCACGTCGCGCAGACTGAAAAAATCTTCGTCCGGTTCGAGCACCCTGTTTCTGGAAGCAAAATAGGGCGTGTTTCCCGGCTCGAAAACAATACCGAAGTTCGTCCCGTGGATTTTCTCCAGGACGATATACTCTTCATCTTCAAGAGTTGGGTGGAATTCCTTCCAAAGCTCAATGCTCTTGGCTTGGTACGTGTTGTCCATGCTGGGGTATTTCTTGAACATGTCACCACCTCCAAATGGCGTTGATCTCGTCCATCAGGGCAACCTAGAGAAACGGCGGTGCGGGTGGTATCCTCACGAATCTTGTGTACAATCCCCTTGAAGGGCGATTCCCGCCTGCCGCGTAGGCATATTCCTACTTTAACGACACTGTTTCTAGGCCGCAACCTCTTGGACCCGCAACCCGCTGCGAACGTCTCCTGTCCGCGCAACCGACTGGATCTCGCAATCCGTCGGCATTGATGAGCACACGCCAAGGCCGTTTTGTCCCACCTCATATTTACTACAGAAACCGAACCGCCTTGAGAAAAGCAAAACCAGCCCAGAGTCCACGGTGCAGGTCAAAGACGCGCCGGGCATTGAAGCAGGAGAAAGGGGGGAGGGCCAGGATGGAATCGAACAGCAGCAGGGGCTTTCCGATAAACAGCAGGGCGCTGGCCAAAGCCTGCACAAACCCACCGGCATGCATCCCGGAGACGGTCAAGGCCAGCGCAACCATGACCATGACGGATGCGGTCCCGGCAGCGGCGGCACGACCCAGTGCGGGCAGTGCATCTGGATAGTGCCAGTTGTTCTGCCGGGGATACAATCCCCCAGGTATTGGGAAGAGCTTGCCGAAAAGCACGGCGACGGGCAGGGCGAAGATGAACGCCGAATCCCACATTCGGTACTCCAGGGGCCAGCCCTTGGCCTTGGCCGTCATGCGCATGGCCGCTTCCCGAACACCGAAGAGCAGAATGACGCCCAGGAGCAGGGCAAGGGCTTCCGTGCCCGAAGGCCGGTTCAAGACCATGTTGAAAGACAGCAGGCCCGGACCGAAGAGGACGGCGATCAGGGCGATTTGGTCACCAGCCTGCAACTGGCTGGCAAGCTCATCCGGCCTTAACCCGACGTCAATCACGGCGAACCAGTCTGCCTCCATCCAGAAAATATACTTCGTCCATGTATTCCAGCCCCGCAGGTCGATGGGTGATCAAAAGCACGGTGCGGTCATGCATGAGCGGCTCCAGAGTTCGCCACAAAGAAGCTTCGCCTCCCTCGTCGAGCCCCTCGGTGGGTTCGTCCAAAAGGAGGACAGGGGCTTCCTTGAGCAATGCCCTGGCCACGGCCAGCCGCCTGGCCTGCCCACCCGAGAGCCTGGTTCCGTACGGCCCGACTGGGCTATCCAAGCCTTGCGGCAGGGAGATAATGAAATCCTCGATGTTTGCGGCCTTGGCTGCGGCCAAAAGCTTTTCGTCGCTGGCCTGCGGGTTGGCCATGCGCAGATTTTCGGCAACGCTCGCATTGAAAAGGTAAACATGCTGCGAAACCACAGCCATGCGCTCCCGTACCTCTTCAGCCGCGTATTCGCGAATATCCCGCCCGTTCAAGAGAATCCGGCCCTGTTCAGCCTCCCAAAAACGCGTCAGCAGATGCAGCAGTGTCGTCTTGCCCGATCCGGCCGCTCCCAGGACAGCCGTGCGCTTGCCAGCGGGTAGGGCCAGGTCAAGGCCGTCCAGGACCGGCCTTGAAACACCGGGGTAGGTAAAGCGTACGCCCCGCAAGTCCAGATCGAGGCATTCCGGAACCGCAAGGGGACATACGGGGTCCGGTATGGGAGCGGGACGTTCGGTGACGTCCATGATCCTGGCCGTTGCGGTTCTGATCTGCCCCCACATCCGCCAGGCCGCGGGTAGAGGCTGGACCGCCTCGAAGCTGACCAGGGCGAACACGGCCAGCATGGGCAGGACCGCCGGCGGCCACACTCCCCCCTGCACATGCGGTATCCCAATCAGCAGCGCCAGCCATCCGGCCAGTCCCGAGGCTAGTCCCACCCCGGCCAGGGACAAACCATCCAGCCTGGCCAGGCGAACCTGGTCTTTCAACACTCCGCGACTCTCCCTGGCGAACACTCTGCGATGTCTTCCCGCAGCGCCGTAGGCCAAAAGCTCCTCCAGCCCGCTGAGACCGTCCACCGCCAGACATCGCATCCTGGCCAGTCCCGCCACCTGCCGCTCGCCCGGCGCTGCTCCAGCACGCAGGACAAAAAAAGGGAGGAACACGCCGACCATCAGCCAGAGTCCGAGAACTCCCATGGCCAGGGTAAAATCAAAAACAGACAGGAAGATGAAACCGAAGAAACCGACGCACAATGCGGCCCCGGCCGGCAGTAGCAGTCGCAGATAGAAGTTGTCCAAAAGATCAATATCCGCCCGCATCCGGCTGAGCAGGTCCGCGCTGTGCGCTGTCCCCAGTCCGGCCGGCGCCAGGGGCGCTAGGCGCTCAAAAAAGCGCACTCGCAGTTCCGCCAGTAGGCGCAAGGCGGCGTCATGGCTGAAGAGCCGCTCCCCGTAACGGCCAATGACGCGGAGCAGGGCCAGGGCGCGGATGCCCGCAGCCGGCAGAAAGTAATTGAAAAGGGCCCCGGACGCCCCGGCCAGGGCCATTGAAGCCAGGAACCAGGCCGCCAGGGTCAGCAAGGCCATGTTCGCCAACAGGGTCGCTACGGAGCAAACCAGCCCGAGTAGCAGCCACGGCCACTTGCTCCGCGCCATGGAGAAAAGCAGGAGAAACTCTTTCATGGATCGCTCCCGGTGTTTCTCAACTCCACGACCTTGTCCGCAATTTCCAGCACCCGGGGATCATGAGAAGCCACGATCACCGTATGCCTGCCGGCAAGAGAGCGCAGCGCCGCCAGGACCGTCTCCCGGCTCTCCCCGTCCAGGTGCGCCGTGGGCTCGTCCAGGAGAAACAAGGCCCCGCCCTTGAAAACGGCCCGGGTCAGGGCCAGGCGCTGACGCTGACCGCCGGAAAGGCCATCCCCGCCCTCGCCGATTGGGGTGTGCCAGCCCAGAGGCAATACCGCTAAATCTCTGCCTAACCCGGTCAGGGTTGCGGCTTGGTCCAAACGGGAGATCATACCACCGGACAGGTCCGCCTCTTCCCGCATCAGGACGTTGTCCAGAAGCGTGCCCTGGAAGAAGAAAGGCTCCTGGGACATCCAGGAGACATGATCCATCCAGGACCTATGTTCTACCTCTGCCAGATTTGCTCCGTTGACCATCACTCGTCCGTCATTCGGCGACAGGCTCTGCAACATAATGCGCAAGAGCGTGGTCTTGCCCGTTCCACTGGGTCCGACCAGGACCGCGAGTGATCCGGCGGGAATGTCGGCGCTAATCTGGTGCACCGTTTTTCGATCCAGGGTGTGGGTAAAGCTGATATTGTCCAATCTCAAGGCAATGCTCTGCCAGCGGGGACGTGATGATCCAGATTTGACCTGACTCGGCGACTCGGTGAACTCGGCCATGATCCCCTGGGCTGCGGCCAGGGCTGACAGCCGGGCATGATAGTGCGTACCCAGGGCGCGCAAGGGCAGGTAGAACTCCGGCGCAAGCAGCAGGATGAAAAAACCTGTCTGGAAGGTCATGCTTCCGGAAAGCAGTTTGAACCCGATCAGCACGGCGGCCAAGGCCACACTGACTGTGGCCAGGAATTCCAGAATCAGGGCCGAGAGAAAGGCCACGCGCAGCACCGAGACCGTGTTTTCCCTGTAGTTGTCCGTGATCCGGGCGATGACCTCGGCCTCCCGGCGCGTGGCATTGAACAGTTTCAAGGTGGTCAGGCCTTGCAGACTGTCCAGGAACCGGGCGCTCAACGCGGCCAGTCGCCGCCACTGACGCTGATTGAGCCGCTCGGCCCGCGAGCCGATGAGCACCATGAACAAGGGAATAAACGGGGCCGTAAACAAGAGGATCAAGCCGCTGACCAGGTCCAGGGGGAACACAAAGGCCAGGACAGCAAAAGGAATGAGCGCGGCCAGGGCAGCCTGGGGCAGAAACCTGGCATAGTAGGCTTCGAGCCCTTCCACCGCGTCCACCATCTGGTGCGCCAGATCTCCCGTGGAGCGATGACGCAGCCGGGACGGGCCGGCCATGAGCCGGTCGTAAAGACGCATCCGCACGGTATCCTTGACCTGGGCCGCGGCCCTGAATCCGAACTGCTCCGCGGCCCAGACCAGGGCGGCCCGTGCGACCATGAGTGCCGGCAATGCGAGGACCAGGAAGAAGACATCGTCCAGCCCCAGCCCCTCGAAGATCACGTCATGGACGACGCTTGCCAGCATCCCGGCCTGGATGATCAGCAGCATCCCGGCGGCAAGCCCCAGGGCTACGGCCAGGGACAGCAAAGGGGTTGCCGGCCGGGCCTGCTCGCGCAGCCAGTTTTTTGAAGAAAAAGAAGGCGGCTTGAATAAGCCGCCTTCGGATGCAGTGGGGGGAACAGGGGGCATGGCGTCTGCTCAGGACCGGGAGTGAATTTCATTGCGATGCCGGTGTCGACAGCGTAGCTCCGATACCGAAAAACATCAGCGGATGGCAACCGTTCAGCAGGATCAGTACGCTTCCTCGTACTCCAGGTCCGCGTCCGTGATCTTGTGTCCGAAGGTCACATGCAGCCAGCTCTGGTAGGCAATGACCAGGGGCACGAAGACCAGGGCCACGCCAAGCATGATCTTCAAGGTCTTGGGGCTGGAGGCCGAGTTGGCGATGGTCATGCTGTAGGCCGGGTCCAGACTGGATGGCAGCAGCGCAGGAAACAGGCCGATCACGCCGAACAGGGTCACCCCGATGATGGCCACGGCCGATGCGGCCCATGCCTTGACCATGGCCCGCCTGCCCAAAGCCAGGCGTGCCTGGATCAGCCCGGCCACGGGCAGGAGCAGAATCGCGAACAGCACGGGATTGTTCAGGTAATTCACGAAAAGCTGGGTGAATACGGCCGTGAGCGCCAGGAACAGGACCACCATGACCATCAGGGCCATCCACAATTTCTCGGCCATGGCCGCGGCCCGGTCGGCAATGGGGCCCTGGGCCTTGACGCCCAGCCACAACGCGCCGTGCAAGGAAAACATGAGCACGAAAAGCACGCCGCCAGCCAGCCCGTAGGGATTAAGCAGATCCAGCAGCCCGCCTTCGTTGATGCCCTGGGCATTCAGGGGAATGCCCATGAAGATGTTGGCAAAGGCCACGCCCAGCAGCAAAGCCGGCAGGAAACTGCCAGCCACATGACATACGTCCCAGACCTTGCGCCAAGCTTCGCTGTCTACCTTACGCCGGAATTCAAAGGACACCCCGCGCAGGATCAAAGCGAACAGCAAGAGCATCAACGCCGTGTACAGCCCGCTGAACAGCGCGGCATACGTGGCGGGAAAGGCGGCGAACGTCACACCTCCCGCGGTGATCAGCCAGACCTGGTTGCCGTCCCAGAACGGTCCCGCGGCATTGTACATGATCCGCCGATCGCGCTCGTCCTTGGCCAGCACGGGCATCAGCGTTCCCAATCCCAGGTCGTATCCGTCCAAGGCGAAGTACATCGCCCAGAGCACGCCCCAAAGGACAAACCATGTGGTTTCCAGCATCATGATCATTTCTCCTTATTTCATGCTTGCGCCTGTCTTGCGAGAACTAGGCCATGGTGGACGCGGGGCGCATGCCCACGGCGTCAGCGTCTCTGGTGTCGTCACCCTTTACAGAAGACTTCGGTCCCTTGCGACCGTGATGCATCAGCAAGTAGACGTCCACGGCCACCAGCAGCCCGTAAATCAGGGTGAACATGGCCAGGGAGAACCCCACCTGTCCCACGGAAATCCCGGCGGAGACGGCGTCCTCGGTGCGCATGATCCCGTGCACGATCCAGGGCTGGCGGCCCACCTCGGCCACGATCCAGCCCAGTTGGATGGCGATGTATGGCAAGGGTATGACCCAAGGCAGGATGCGCAACAGCCTCGGCGAGTCCTCGGGCGTCTTGCGCCGGATCCAGACCCACGCGGCCAGGGCGGGCAAGAGGAAGCCCAGGCCGACCATGGTTCGGAAGGAGACAAAGGTCAGCGTGACTGGCGGACGGTCCTCCTTGGGGAAGTCACGTAACCCCTGCACTTCAGCGTCAAAGGAATGATAGGCAAGCATGGAGAGGCCGCCGGGAACGGGCAAAAGCTCCACAAGATTGCGCTCATTGGCCGGATCGGGGATGACGAACAAATACTGCGGCGCCCTGGCCATGGTCTCCCAGTGGGACTCCATGGCCGCCAGCTTAGCCGGCTGATACTTGGCCACGGAAGCGCCATGGGAATGCCCTTGGATCACCAGGGCCACGGCGAACACCAGTGTGAACGGCGCGGCGATCCGGAAGGAGCGCTTGAAAAAGTCCACATTGCTGCCTCGAGCCAGGTGCCAGGCCGAGATGCCCAGCACGAAGAACCCGCTGAGCACGTAGGCGGCGAACAATGTGTGCAAGAACTGTCCCCAGGCAAAGGGGTTGGTGACCAGGGCCATGAAGCTCTCCAGCTCGGCCCGGTCTCCGCGCAGGACAAACCCCGTGGGGTTCTGCATCCATCCGTTGGCCATCAGAATCCAGAAGGCCGAAAGGTTGGCGGCCAGGGCCACCAGCCAGATGCTGGCGTTGTGCAGTTTCGGCGGGATGCGGTTCCAACCGAAGATCCACACCGCCAGGAAGGTGGATTCCAGAAAAAAGGCCAGGGTGGCCTCGATGGCCAGCAGGGAGCCGAAGATATCGCCCACGTAGGCCGAATACCTGGACCAGTTGGTTCCGAACTGGAACTCCAGGGCAATGCCCGTTACCACGCCCAGGGCAAAGTTGATCAAAAACAGCTTGCCCCAGAACTTGGCCATCCGCTTGTACACCTCCTCGCCTGTGCGTAGCCACTTGGTCTCCATGTACGCCACCAGAAGCGAAAGCCCCAGGGTCAACGGCACGAAAATGAAGTGCACAAAGGTGGTGAAGGCGAACTGCAACCGCGACAACAGCAAGACATCCATGGTCATGCCTCCTTGGGTTGAAAATCGTTTTCCGATGATGGTTCGCCGTCGCTAAACGACGGCACGGCGGGGTCATCCTGCGAACAGAGCTGGTTCAGGGTTGCTCCAGCCAGGGGCCGGTGACGTCCCTCGCGGGCCTCTTTCCAGACACGGTGCACCCTACAGTGGCTGCTACGACCGCAGGGCTCCGGCCGGAACAGGCACTCGTTCAGGAATATCTCGCCGTCCAACGCCTCAATGACATCCAGCAGGCTTATCCGCCCCGCGGATTCAAGCAGCCGATACCCGCCCCGGGGCCTTGCACGACCTGGATCAGCCCGGCCCGGGAGAGTTCCTGGGCGATTTTCGCCAAAAAAGGCCCCGGAATGTCCATGGCTTCGGCAATTTCTTTGCGGGCCACGACCCCTTTGCCCGGCTTCTCCGGCAAGATAGACAATGCAGAGCACGGCGTATTTTCCAGCTTTGGTCAGCATCATGCGCATCACCTGCAAACAAGATAAATGCGATTTTTTTTATCCGATATAGAGGCAGTGGGCCTTTGTCAAGCGCTGTTGCAGGATTCATTTCCTGATGTCCCGACAAAAAGTCAGCGCCAATTATGCGGCCAGCCCCCAGCGTTGCCCCTGGTAGAGGAACTGATGGACGTGGTGCCCGACGCCGTTGAAATGTCCGACCGGTTCGTGATGCGTCCGGACTACCGGGTGGTGATGCGGAATCTGGACAGCCAAGTGTTTTTGGCCATGAACAACGCCCGCCTCCCGTTGAACGACATCCGCGTCCGGCGGGCCATATCCCACGCCGTGAATCGGGACGAGCTGCTTGGCGTCTATGGTCGGACCGCGTCCGCGCTACCCATTGGCAGCCATTTCTCGCCCAGGCATCTCGCGTATGTGGACCTGACCGATCGCTACCGGTACGATCCGGAACAGGCCCGGGCCCTGCTTGCCGAAGCCGGAGTGGCCCCTGGCGCGGCCCTGCGGATCATCGTCCCGGCCATTCTTTATGGCCGGACCTGCGGGCTGGAAATCGCCGAATATCTGGATGCCGTGGGGTTTGCCACGGATTACGAGGAGTATCCGTGGCACCGGTGGCTCAGTGAGGTTTTTCAAAACAAGGACTACGATCTCACCGTGATCGCCCACGTCGAACCCCAGGATCTGAACATCTCCCCCCGGGACGGCTATTATTTCAATTACGACAACGCCGCGTTGGCGGGATGTTGGAAAATGCGCCCATTCCTTCATTCGTGCTCGAAGATCTGTTCTGGAGCCCTCCCGGAAGGACGGATTGAGCGCACCCTGTAAGCCATGAGGCGGACCCCTTGACTGTACCCTGATTGCCACAAAACTGTAACCGAAATGTCGCGAACGGATTGACGCTTTTGGCTATCATCTTGTATTTGGCCGCCTGTATGGTGACGGAAGGTGTGTCGGAGGTTTTCAGTGGGCGCTTCGGTTTGACCCGGCTTCCGTCGCCAACGTCGCTCTTTCAACCAGACAAACCCAAGTTGCAGGAATG
>SKYX01000293.1 GCA_007127655.1 Desulfonatronum sp. | reverse complement strand
GGCCCCAGCCAGTCCGTATCCCGGATCAGGCGCTCCCAGTAATAATGTCCGCTTTCATGGCGAAAATGACCCAGGATGGTCCGGTAGTGTTCATCCATTGCCGTGCGCATTTTTTCCCGGGCCACGGGATCAGCTTCGGCGATGTTGATGGTGATCAGCCCCTGATCATGACCGGTGAGCACCTTGCCCCTGTCGCTGAACGCGGGGTCCGGGTCGGCCAGGAAGTCAAAAGCCAATCCATCAGGATGCCTGCTGCGTGGAAAAACCGGCAGGTCCAGGCTCAACAACGTGAAGACCAATCGGCGCTTTTCCACCTCCAGCTTGTGCCAGAGCGATTTGTTGCCGTCGAGCTCCAGGTTGGGGATGGTTCTGTTCAGGCGGCAGGCCACGCAGAACGGTTCCTCGGACTCGGCTTCCACCATCCAGTTGCAGACGTCATGTTTGGTGTA
Source organism: Desulfonatronum sp. (assembly GCA_007127655.1). Lineage (GTDB taxonomy): Bacteria > Desulfobacterota > Desulfovibrionia > Desulfovibrionales > Desulfonatronaceae > Desulfonatronum. The sequence goes on along the minus strand of SKYX01000293.1, from coordinate 2,352 downwards.
ATTGGCACATTGGCGGTACGGCAGCTCCCGATTCTGGTCCACAGGCAGTTCACAATCATACTCTTCCGGCAGAGAGATGGCGGCCAACCGGAGTTCATGCGGCACAAACCCCAAACCCGCCCCACAGCGCACACAGGACACATTCTCGAAGTACAGCAGATTGCCGCAGCAATCACAGGTAAAGAGTTTCACGTTGTCAGCTCCACGTCAGAGTATTTCTGTTCCAAACCATCACTCGTTTGATCAGCCCGAATCATGACACACACAGGCAGGTCTTGAAAAAGAGTTGTCCCAGAAATCTCCATTTCTCGTATCTCAGTGCTTCGACCGGTAAGAACATTGCTCCAGATGTCAGACTGTCCTTCCCTGGCGAGCGGGTCAAGACGGACGCTGACGCCTGTCCAGCTTGAGGCCGTGAGTAACCCCTGCTCTGGCGAGCACAGGGGAGCGCTGAGTCGAGGCAGAACCACGAGCAGGGTTTGCTGATCATGGACCCGGGCAAAGGCAATGACATGATCCGCTTCCGGTCCGGTGACATCGAGGGGCATATAGGCTCCACGGAGAAACAGGTCCGGATGGGAGCGGCGCAGGTTCAAAAGCCGCCACAGGACAAACTGTTTCAAACGGCCGACCGGCCATGTCCGCACGAGTTGCCGCGCGAATTCGGCCAGACCACTTCCATTTTCCGCGGCCCTGAATTCCTGGAGGTGCCTTGCTCTGCGTCCATAGTCCACGGGGCGCCGGTTGTCCGGGTCCACCAGGGAATCATCCCACAACTCCGTGCCCTGATAATTGTCCGGCACCCCGGGCATGGTCAGACGCAGGACCATCTGGGTCAGGGCATTGCAAGCGCCGGGGGCGGCCATGGCCTGGGCCAGGTCCTGAACATCGCGCAAAAAAGGCGTGGAGACCGGGCTGCAATCCAGGACCTGGGCCACGAAATCGGTCAGGGCGGTTTCGTATTCCTCGTCGGGATTGAGCCAGGACGTGGAAATCTTGGCTTCCCGGGCGGCCTTGACCATATAGGCCTGGAGGCGGTCCCGCAGTGCCTTCAAGACTCCCGGCTCCGGCAGATCCTGAGCAGTTCCGGACAGCGGCCAGACGCCCACCAGGGTCTGATAGAACAGGTATTCGTCCCGGCTGGAGGGCCTGGCCTCGCCGTCCACGTCTTGCCGGGCGCGGCGGTTCAGGGTCTGCCAACGCTCCACGCGCTCGGCCCAGGCTGCGGGCATTTCGGAGAGCACCGAAATCCTGGATCGGACATCCTCGCTGCGCTTGGTATCATGGGTGGCCGTGGTCAGCATGGCCTCGGGCCATTGGGTGAACCGGCGCAGCATCTGCTGATGAAAATCCCCCACCGTGCTGATCCGCCGATCCGGGCCCATGCCCACCTCGTTCATGGAAGACAGAGGCAGAACCCGGTAGAACGTGGTGTCTTCCATGCCCTTGGCCATGGCCGGGCCGGTGAACTGCTGGAATTTTCGGGCCAGGCGCAAGACATCGGCTCGCGGACGGCCGTCGGCGCGGTTGTTCCAGGTGGCTTTGAGCAGGGATTCCAGAACGTCGAACAGCTGGGGATGGCTGACGGCCCGGGCCCTTCGGGCCAGCCCCAGGGCCCAGTCGAGATCCCGGGCGTCCTCCCCGGACGGCCCCCCTGGGCCGACATACGTGCGGTACACCGGAAACCGGGCGACGATCTCCCGCAAAGCCTGGCGGATTTCCCCTCGGGAAAAGTCCCGGGTTGCCGGATCACGCTTGAGCAGACGGGTGGTTTCCGTGGCCAGGACTTCCAGTTCCGAAGCCAGCTCCTGGTCCATGACCTGCCGCTTGGCCCGCACGCCCTCGGCGTGAGCGTTGGCGCTTTTCGGGCCTTCCCGGGCTTCAAACAGGCCACGCAGATCAGCCAGGCCGTCCGCATTGATCTGCACGGCATTGATTTCACTCAGCGCATCGTACCCCGTGGTCCCGTGCATCAACCACTGGCCGCGCAGACTTTCGTGCTCTTCCAGGATTTTTTCCACATAGACCGGAAAGCGACCTGGAACAAAGCCCAGGGTTTCGGCATGGGGCCTCACCAATTTTTGAAGCTGATCCAGGTATTCGGCCGGATCATAGAGTCCGTCGATGTGATCGATGCGCAGTCCGTACACTTGTCCCTGGGCCACCAGTTCGTGAATCAAGGCATGGGCCGCGGCAAACACTTCCGGCTCCTCCACCCGCAGACCAGCCAGGTCATTGATCTGAAAGAAACGGCGGTAGTTGATCTCGTGGCCGGCGACTCGCCAGTAGGCCGGACGAAAATTTTGCTGTTCCAGCAGCTTGTGCAACCGCTCCAGGCCGCGCCCATCCTTT
>SKYX01000161.1 GCA_007127655.1 Desulfonatronum sp. | reverse complement strand
TGAGCAGTTTGGATTCATCGGCGTCCAGGTTGCCTTTGGTTTTCTCCTCAAGCATGGCCAGGATGTCGATGGTGTGCTTGGCTATTTCGATGTTCTCGGAAGTCTTTCCGGTTTCCGGATCCGGCACCTCGCCCAGATGGACCAGGGCTGAGGAACTCAGGGAAAGAACAAAGGTGGGGAAGCAGACCTGGGGCATCACACAGCCCTGAAAAGCTCCAGCCCCGGCCTGGTGGTCCGCCTGGGCCTGCTCCACGGCCGATGCTCCTTCTTCCCCGCCCTCTTTGCCATGATCGACCCGCCGATCCGTAATCTTGATTTCTTCGGTCATTATTCACCCTCCTTTAGAGTGTCCGCCAGATATACTGATCGTTCCCACGCTCCAGCGTGGGAATGCAGATTTCGACGCCCCAGCGTCGCGAATAAAATCTCTGCGAAACGCTGCCCCTTGGACATCCTCAAGCATTTGAAGCAATTTCATTGTGTGGAATTCTTCGGAGTAGCTTTGTCTGATCGGAGAGGACTGCTCACTCCGAGCCAGAACTGGGCGCTGGAGCGCCCGGGCTGCGTTCCCACGCTGGAGCGTGGGAACGATCGGCATCCTGTCATTCCGGACTTGGCTCGAATTATCCTTATGTTACCCATGCCCCGTGGCCCAATTCGGCCCCCGGCCCCAATCCACCACCAGGGGCACGTCCAGTTGGATCACCGAGGCCATCAACTCGGCCACCCGTTCGCCGACCCCTTGGCTCTCCGCGTCCGGAGCTTCCAGCAGCAGTTCATCATGGACCTGAAGGATCATCCTGGCTCCGGCCGCCCGCAGAGTTTCGTCGCCGTGAACGCGAATCATGGCCATTTTGATGATGTCCGCGGCCGAGCCCTGGACCACGGTGTTGATGGCCATGCGCCGGGCGACCTGGGCCAGATTGTCGTTGCGGGAATTGATGTCCGGCAGGGTCCGACGCCTTCCGGCCAGGGTAAACACCGCCCCTTGCTCCTTGGCCTTGGCGACGACCTCTTCGTAAAAATCCCGAACTTTTTGCAGCCGGGTGAAGTACAGGGCCATGAAATCCTTGGCCTGCTGCTGGTTGATGCCCAGCTCCCGGCCCAGTTTTTGCGGCCCCATGCCGTAGAGCAGCCCGAAATTGATGGTCTTGGCCTTGCGCCGCTCCTCGGCGGTGACCTGCTCTGGCTCCTTGACGAACAAAATGGCCGCGGTACCGGAGTGGACGTCCACGCCCCGGGCGAAGAGGTCCCGCAGGTGCGGATCTTCGGAAAGATGGGCCAGGACGCGTAGCTCGATCTGGGAATAGTCCGCGCTGATCAACTCATGCCCGGACGGAGCGGTAAAGCAGGCCCGCATCCGCCGCCCCTGGTCGCCCCGGATCGGGATGTTCTGCAAATTCGGATTGCTGCTGGACAGCCGCCCAGTGGCCACGGCCAACTGGTTGAACGTGGTATGCACCCGGCCGTCTTGGTCCGCCAGCTTGGGCAACGGCTCCAGGTAGGTGGAGCGCAGCTTTTCCAGCTTGCGGTACTCCAGTATCTCCGGAACAATGGGATGCTCCCCGGCCAGCCGCTCCAGGACTTCCACGCTGGTGGACCTGCCACCGCCGGGGGTCTTGCGTCCGGTCTTCAAGCCCAGGCGTTCGAACAACACCTCGGCCATCTGCTGGCTGGAACGCAGATTGAACGATCCTCCAGCCCGCTGGGAAATGGACTTGGAAAGCCGCTCCAATCCCGCCTGCACCTCGTCCAGGAAGGCTCTCAGGGCCTTCTGATCCAGCAGTACCCCGTCCCGCTCCATGTCCACCAGCACCGGGATCAATGGCATTTCCAGAGTGGCGATCAACTCGGAAAACCCGGCCTGCTCCACGCTGCGCCCCAATGTCTCGGCCAGGCTCAACGTCAACAGGGCGGGCGCTTTCTCGCCCAGCTGGGCGGTATCGGTCAGCTCATGGCCATATCGACGAAGCAGCGCCATAAGGCTGTAATCGCGCTCCTCGGGCTGGAGCAGGTAGGCGGCAAGACTGACATCGAAGCGCCGGTCCATGGGTACTTCGGACCAGTCCGCATCCAGGACCAGCATCTCCTTCCAGGAATGGGCCGCGACCAGGGCCGCCGAACACAACGCGTCCGCCAATTCCCTGGTCGCGTTCTTGGCCGTGCCGCCCCACAGGAGTTCACGCCCTTCCAGCCCCAGCCGCCAGCCGTCCTGGGCAGCGGCCACCCCGACCCGTTTTCCGGAAAAGTTCGGCAGAACCTCCGTTCGTTCCAAAGCCTGTTCATCCGGAGGGTCGTCTTTCGGGTTCCGGTGCGCGGCCAAGCGTTTCGTCGCCTTCTGGATTTTCGAGGTCAGCAACTCTCCTTGGCTCAGTCGGCCAGATTCGGAGGATTCGGAGGTTGTTCCTCCAGAAACGGATAGGGCCGCCAGCTCCCGTTCCAGGGACCGGAACTCGTACTCGCGCAGAAACGCCGTCAGCCGCTCGCCCTCCCATTCCCGGCAGAGGTAATCCTCCAGCCGGGCGTCCGGATGCAGGTCCGTGCGCAGGCGGGTCAGTTCCCGGTAGGTAAAAATCTGTTCCAGACTGGGTTCGACTTTTTTGCGCTCCTTGGGCGTCAGCTCGTTCACATTGTCTCGCAAGGCTTCCAAAGTCGGAAAGCGCCGCATCAGCTCCATGGCGGTCTTCGGACCGACTCCGGGAATGCCGGGGATGTTGTCCGTGCTGTCTCCGGTCAGGGCCTGGAAATCCGGCCACTGCTCCGGGGTCATGGCGTGTTCTTGGCGGAAGGATTCGTTGGTGACCAGTTTCTCGTTTTTCAGGCCCGGGTCCCAGATCACGACATTCTTATCCAGGCATTGCAACAGGTCTTTGTCCGAGCCGACAACAACCACCGGGCATTCGGACTTGAACTTTTTGCACAGGCTGGCGATCAGGTCGTCCGCCTCCACACCTTCCGACACCTGGGCGGTCAAGCCGAACAGTCCCACCCCCTGGACCAACGGCTCGATCTGCTGGACCAGGGCTTCCGGGGTCTTGGGGCGCTGGGCCTTGTAGGGCGTGAACAGTTCATGGCGAAACGTGGGCCCGCGGCCGTCCAGAAAAAAACCGGCGTATCGCGGCCGTTCCTCGCGATGCAGGCGCAACAGCAGGCGCAGGACGATGAACAAGGCGTTGGTCGGAAAGCCGTCCGAGCGCTTCAGGTCCGGAAAGGCGTAAAAGGCCCGGTACAGAAAAGAGGTTCCGTCAATGAGGAATACCGGGTCCGCGGAGAGGTTCAGGCGGGATTTCAGGCTCATGAGGGGTCGGATAACGCTTTGATGATGTTCAGAATAATGTGGGGAGGACGCGCTCAGGACGCGCTGGGAGCAGGCTTGGCCAGTGTACGCTTGGCGGAACGAAGGCGGTGCCAGACTAAATCCTCGGGATCATGTTCGCCGATGTTGGCCAGCGGAATTTCGGCCCGGGCCATGGTCGCGTGGCCCCCGGCCGAACCCACGTCGCCGAACAGCTTGGTGGCCAGCTTGCCCATGTCCCGGTGCAACCCGTCTCCGCGAAAGATCAGAACCAGGGTGTCGTCGCAGACCCCGCAGGTCACGGTCCAGGAAATTCCGTACAGCCGCAGGAAGAAGTCCCCGAGGATCACCAGGATGTCCGGGGAGTCCAGCCTTCCCATGAACACGTGCAGGCAGTGGCCGTTCACCCGCAGCTTGCGGAAAGCCAGGGAAAAATATTTCAGCCAGTCCAGTCGGAACTCGCTGCGGGAAATCTTGCGCAGCAGATTCAGGTTGCCGAACTTGCTCAGATAACGAAAGGCCCTGACATCGGTGTCCGAGAACTGCCGCTCGAAGCTCTGGGTGTCGGTCTTGATGCCGTAGAGCAGGGCCGTGGCCAGCAACTCCCCCGGTCGGATCTTCAGGCGATAGAGATATTCCGTGAGCATCGTGCTGGTGGCCCCGTAACCGGGCTGGATGTCCTGAAATTCCGCTTCAACCGGATTTTCCGGAACCAGGGGATGGTGGTCGATGATCAGGGAAAAAGCATAGTCCTTGAATGCCGGGTGATGGTGAGGCTGCGAGTCCACCAGGGCGAAATGGTCGTACTGCACGGCCAGATTCGGGGTCAGACGCTGGGTGGGGATGCGCAGAGTCTTGATCATGGTCAGGTTGTCCGGCCGGGATATCTCGTTGACCTGGGCGCAGTCCACCGCGGCCACCTTGCGGGCCATGATCCGGCGCAGGGCCTGGGCCGATGCCAGGGCGTCCGGGTCCGCGTTCATCATGATCAGCCAGCGGTCCGACTTGCGCCACAGCTCGTTCAGGGCGTCGATTTTGGAATTCAGGGATCGGAAGTAGCCCATCTAACGAGCTCCTTTCAGCCAAAGCGGCAGCCCGGCGACCAGCAGGACCACCTCGTCGGCCAGGGCCGCGATTTGCTGATTCAAAAGGCCCAACGAACGTACGAAGCGCCGAGCCTCAGGCGTAGCCTGGATCGGGCCAAAGCCGATTTCCGAGCTGACGAAAAACAGGCGTGTTCCGACACGTTTTGAGGCGCCCTCGTGCAGGCAGTCCAGCAGTTCGGTTCGCAGCCGGTCCTCCTGGTCGGCCTGGATGCACGCGAACAGCCAGAAGTCCAGGCTGTCCACCAGGATGGCTCCATGGTCCGCCCGCTCCCGGCGCAAGGCCTCGGGCAGTTCAATATCCGTCTCCAGGGCCGGCAGGTGCGGGGGCCGCAGGCGGCGGTGCTCGCGGATGCGCCGACGCATTTCCATGTCCCGGGCCGCAGCCGTGCCGACGAACAAATGGGGTCCGTCCGCCTGGAGCAGATGCTCCAAGGCCCAGGCGGACTTGCCGGACTTTTCCCCTCCGAAAATCAAGGTAATCATGCGCGACCCGTCATACTGCGGAGCATGTTCAACGATTCCATGAACCCCTCCGGCTCAAAAACTTCCAGCATCAAAACGCAGTCCGGGCGAACTCGCCCCAGAATTTCCTCCAGCAGCCCCCGGCCCCGGTGGTCCAGTTCGGCCAGGGAACGATGTCCGTCCCGGGGACGTCCATCCACGCCAAGCTTGCCGGGAGCGCTGAGATGCACCATGCGCACCCGGGGCCAGATCCCCGGCAGGTGGTGGGTTTGCTGTCCGTGGACGAGCAGATGCCCCAAGTCCAGGCAGATACCCAGGTTGGAGGATTGAATCAATGGCCACGAGTCCACCAGATCATTTTCCTGGGTATTCTCCAGCAACAGTTCCCCAGGGCGTCCGTTCACGTGTTCCTGGCCCTTCGCCCTCGCTTGATCCCAAAGCCGGACGAAATCGCGCAGGGAGTCAAAAACCTGGTCAAAGGCTACGCCATTTCCCGGCGGCGGGCAAATCCGGGACTGTCCAGAACCCCTCGCCTCCGGTGGATGCAGCACGAAGGCCCAGGGACGGAGAAAAGCTGCCTTACGTCGCAGCCCGGAGACGATCTCCCAGACCCGTTCCGGTCCTTCGTTCCAGGGCAGGTCCAAGGGCAGATGGACGTGAAACCCGAGGTCGGTCTCGGCCAGGCGGGGAGGCAGGTCGCGTTCGGTGTAGGCCAGGCAGGCTTCGGACTGAAAAAAGAGCAGCCCCACTTCGTCCACCAGAGGCGCAAGTAGCCGGCAGTTCTCGGCGATATGTGCCGGCCAGACGAAGGAGGGCGCGGCAATTTTTGCACATTTCAGCCTGGGGTGTGGACTGGGGCCGGAAAAGGACATGAGCGGGATTTCAGTGAGGACGCACATTTTCTTCAACATGGAGTTGACATGGGAAAAAAATCACAGCAATAAGCTTGCAGCGCGAAGGAGTCCTTGGGGCGATGGCACCCGCCTTGCAGTAAAACTTTGCACGACTCCCGCACAGCACGTTTTTCGCACCGCTTTCCAAGGCCCAGACCAATGCGAACCGTTCGCTTTTTCGTCCAGCACTACTTCAACCCCCTGCACGTCTACTGTAGACTGCGGGAAATCGGGGTCAACACCTGCACGGCCCAACGTGTCTGCACGGTGTACGAGCGCTTCGTCTATCGCGCTTTCCGATTCTGATTTCTCGCATCACTCCTTGCCGTGCCCACCGTACCTGTCCGGATTCTCCGGACCGGGTCCGTCGTCGGTTTCCCCTACCTGTTTTCATTTTTTTCATCGAACCATATCGAAAGCTTAGCTCAATGATCAAACATCGCCGACAGGCAGCGAGTCTTTTGCCGTCCGCATCTTTCCAGCGGAAGGCAAAATCTCTTCTTATCTGCCTTTGAGCCCTGAGCGAAGCAGGCGGTTCAATTCCGGAAATATCAACAGGCTTCGGACCACCCCAAACCACGGCATCTCAAACATCACGAAAACAGATCCATCCGCTTTTCCCGCCGGACCACCTGTTGCACGGTCTTGCTGCACCGCATCTCGTCGCGGGGCAGATCCCCCAGAAAACGCGACGGCTTGAGCCGCAGGGTTCGACCGAACAGATTGCGTTTTTCAGCGTGGCTGAGAAACAGCCATTGCCTGGCCCTGGTCAATCCGACATAGAACAGCCGTCGCTCTTCTTCCAGATCCCCCAAAAAATTGGATGGCAAACTGAGTGGCGCACTGGATGGCGGACCAAGGACGCCGTCCTGGGAAGCCTCCTCGGCATCCCGACAGCCCAACTGCCCCAGCCCCACCATGGGCAGCAGGCCGTCCTCCAGGGCCGGTAAAAAGACGGCTTCGAACTCCAGCCCTTTGGAGGCGTGCAGGGTCATCACCTGAACGGTTTCGGCCCGGGCGCGAACCAGCTCCAGTTCGGTATGGAAATTGATCCAGGTCAGCAGTCCGGCCCAACCCTTGTGCTTGGCGTAGGCCTCCTTGAGACGCAAAAATTCCTTGCCTTGCCAGAACAGCCGGTCAAAGGGCGGCACTTCCTGCAGGTGCGCCGCCAAAGCCACGGGCCCCTGCACCAGGGCCTGTTCCAGAACGTGACCCTGAACATGCCGTGTAAGGACTTCCTGATCAGCATCCTCCGCCCGACCGAGCCCCAGCAGTTCCGATGCGGCCTGCAACAGCAGGGCGACCCGGGGTTCCTTCCAGAAAGACTCGGTTGCGGGCGCGGAACAAGGCACCCCGAGGCGCTGCATGGCCTGAACCATGGGCGGGATCAAGGCCTTGATCCGGACCAGCACCGCCACGTCTCCGGGGCTCAGGCCACCCTGAGCTCCCCGATCCGCTTCCCAATGGGCGCTCCCGCCCAACAGCGTCCGCGTTTGGTCGGCGATCCAGGCGGCCTCCCGGGCCGCGCTGGAGGCCTGAAACAGGGCGATCCGCCCCGCATGCGGATTTTCGGCCAACAGGCCTTGCTCGCCCGGAAACACCTTTCCGGAGAGCCGAACCAGATTTTCCGCGGAGCGGTAATTTCGGCTCAGGGAGATGATCTCCAGATCGGGCCAGCGAGCCCGCATGGTCGCGGCGATGTCCTCCACCGCGCCCCGGAAACCGTAGATGCTCTGGCGGGGGTCGCCGATGGCCCAGAAGCCGGAGCCGTCCTGGGGGGCAAGGGCTTGAAGCAGCTCCCACTGCAACCGGGAAAGGTCCTGCACCTCGTCCACCAGAATGTGCGCATAGGGATGATGGGCTCGTTCCTCCGCCGCCTGGGCCAGCCAGAACTCCAGCAGGTCCGTGTAGTCGACCAGGTTCCAGTCCTGCTTCTGGCGGGCGTACCGGGCCGCAAGCTCCGCTCTTTCCGCCGCTGCCTCGTCGTCCTCACCGGGGCCTGGACCTGGGTCTGGACCGGGGCCTGACACCACACGGCCTTCCCTGGCCCGGGAGAGATCGTTCCAGGCCTGCTTCACCCCGGCCGGGCCAAGTTCCGGATTGGCAGCGGCGAAAACCCGCCGGGCCGCGTCCTCGGAGAGCAGAACCGGAGCCTCGCCCTGAACCCTGGTCCAGACCTCATAGGCCGCGGCATGCAGGGTGTCCGCCTGGGGCAGGGCTTCTTCCTCGCCCTGGGTGGCGATGAGTCGTTCGCGGAGTTCGTTGGCCGCCCGGCGGGTGAAGGTGGCCACCAGCATCCGCCGCGGCTGCTCACCTTTTTGCAGCAAATGGGTGATCCGGCCCATCAATGTTCTGGTTTTGCCCGTGCCCGGCCCCGCAAGGACCAGCACCGGATGCGGCCCGGCCTGCAAAGCCCGGCCCTGTTCCGCGTTGAACTCTATCCGGGCTTCGGGCCGTGCGTCCTTGTCCGAAGGACTTGTTGGAAGCTGCGACGGAGCTGCGGTCCCATAGGAAGACTCCGGCTCGGCAGCCGTGGGTTGAGTAGCCACTGGCGACGTCGCGAAAAAAGCACGCCCCCGGCGCAGTTCCCACTGCTCCTGAGGGGTAAACATGGAAATCGTGCCGAAGTGGCCGTCATATCCGGACTGGCGCAGTACGTGGCCCTGGCGCATCCGGCGCAACGATTCGGCCAGGACGGGGCGGCGTCGGGCAATGTCGTCCAGGGACAGCTCGCCGAGAATGTCCAGCTCCGAGCCGTGGGCCGCGACCAGGGCCGCGTATTCCCGGCGCACGGTCTTGGTCCCCGGGCCTTTGCCCAGGACTTCCGAAATCAATTCCACCAAGGGCACCAGGGACTGAAATCCAGGCTGATTGGGGGGCTTCAGCGGCTGGTCCCGGTCGGCCAATTCCATTACCCGATGTAACACGCCCAGAGTCAAGGGTTGGCCGCAGACCGGGCAGGTATTGCCCCGAACCTTGGCTTCTTCGGGGGACAGGACCACGTCGCATTTGCGATGCCCGTCCAGATGATACTTGCCCTCCTCGGGGAAGAATTCAACCGTGCCCAGAAAGGCATGGCTCTCGCCCTTGCCCCGCAGGGCCTGGTACATGCCGTCGAAACTCGGTTCACCACGAAACAGATTGGCCTCTCGGGCCAGCTTCTCTCCGGAATGGGCGTCGGAATTAGAAATCATCCGGAAACGGTCCAGAGCGCTCCACTGCCAGTTCATGTCCGGATCCGAGGACAGCCCGGTCTCCAGGGCGAAAATTTCCGAGGACAGTTCTCCGTAACACTCCTCGATGGCGTCGAAGCCGGACTTGGAGCCGAAAAGGGAAAACCAGGGCGTCCAGATATGAGCGGGGACGAGGAAGGCCCGAGGGTGCAGTTCCAGGACCATTTCCAGGAGATAACGCGAGTCCAGGCCGAGAATGGGCCGTCCGTCCGAGCCCAGATTGCCGATTTGTTCCAACCTGGCGTTCAGGGCCTTGGCCTGTTCCAGACCGGGAACGTACACCAGATGATGGACCTTGCGCACCCGGCCCGCGCGTTTGTAGATGGTGCTGATTTCCGCGGAGAGCATGAACCGGACCGGGCTTGCGCCACGTGCCGGAGCAACGGATTCCAGCCAAGGGATTTCCGCCGAAAGGTCCGCTTCCCGCCGCGGAACCAGCAGTCCGGAGCCGTCCTCTTTCAGGCTTTCCTCCAACTCCTGCAGCCACCCCGGGTGGGTGAAATCTCCGGTGGCCACCACGTCCAGGCCCTTGACCCTGGCCCAGGCGGCCAGGTGGTTCGGCGTCAGCCCGCGGCTGGTGGCCCGGGAATACCGGGAGTGGATGTGCAGGTCAGCGCGGAACAGGTCGGAGGTCATTCAGGAATCACTGGGGGATTGTTGGGGGGAGACGTCGTGAGGGTGCGCCGTGGCGCAGTCCGAGGGATCACCCTGGAGCTTGGCCAGGGCGTGATCCAGGGCGGGCAGCAGAGCTTCGAGATTCTCCCGGACCGCCTTGGGAGAACCCGGCAGGTTGATGATCAGGGCGCGTCCGAGGATGCCGACCACGGCTCGGGAAATCACGGCATGCGGGGTTTTGCGCAGACTGGCCTGGAGCATGGCCGCCTCCATGCCGGGCAAACGCTTGTCGATCACGGCCAGGGTGGTTTCCGGGGTGGTGTCCCGGGGCGCGACCCCGGTTCCGCCGGTGGTCACGATCAGGTCGTAGCCCTGTTCCAGAGCCAGTTCCGTAAGCAACGAGCGCAATCTTCCGGGCTCGTCGGGTAGCAGAAACCCCTGGGCCCAGGCCAGTTCCAAGGGACCACCGGACCGTTTGTCCAGGACCTCGACGATCAGCGGTCCGGCCCGGTCCTCGCGGAGTCCGACGTAGCCCTTGTCGCTGAGCGTGATCCAGGCCAGGCTGTGTCCGCACTTGGAGGCGATCCAGGATTGCGCTTCCGGTTCGACCTGGCAGGCCTCCAGCACCTCGACCCAGCGGCCTTCACGGCTCGGCAGGCCGGGCTCGGGGTCCGGCAGGCGGAACGTGCCCAGCACCCGAAGGCTGCCGTCCTGGCCGGGCCGGGTCAGGAGCGCGCCCACGCCGGGCAACGACGGCGCTTCCGCGATCAGGTGTGGACCGGGAAACAGCCCCGAAGCCGGGCCGCGCACCACGGCCAGACGTTGCCCCGAAGCGAAGTTCTCCCGCCGCATGGAGCTGAGTCGCAATTGCATGACGATTCCCGTGGGTGTCGGAAGCTTTCTGAGTGTTGTAAAAAGTCCTTATCCGGCAGTCCGTTCAAAAACCCCAAGTGCAAGGAGCAAAAAAAGCTATCCGGACACGTCCTGTGTCCGGCCCCTACGGGCTGTGGCTGCGCCACATTTTCGATTTGCCGTCCTGGCAATCGAATCAAGGTCGAAGCGTATTTATTCATACGTGAGAGTTTGAACTTTTTGCAGCGACGCAGCAATTGGGAGTTTTTCAACGGACTGCTA
>SKYX01000046.1 GCA_007127655.1 Desulfonatronum sp. | reverse complement strand
TCGTCTCCATGGGACTGACCGACGATTTGACCAAGCTGAACAACCGTCGGGCCCTGGACGCCTTTTTGAACCGGGCCATTTCCGAGGCCGTGGCTTCCGGAAATCCCTTGTCCGTGATTTTTTTGGACATCGATCATTTCAAGAAATTCAACGACGACTACGGCCATCTGGTGGGCGACCAAGCCCTGGTCACGGTGGCTGCGATGATCCGATCCTTCATCGAGTTCCAGGCTAAATTGAATTCGCGAGAATTTTTTCCGGCCCGTTTCGGAGGAGAGGAATTCGCCTTGGTTCTGCCTGGGATTTCCGGGAGGGAAGCCGTGGGGCTGGCGGAGATGATCCGCAAGAAAATCGAGAACTACAATTTTCTGGTTCGCGACGCCGACGGAGAGGTGCTCTCGGCTGGAATCAAGATCACCGTCAGCGCCGGGGTCGCGGAGTTGCATGCCGGGTGCGGGCTGTGTCCGGGTATTTCCTCCCTGCTCGACGCCGCGGACAAGGCTCTGTATCAGGCCAAGGACAACGGCAGGAACAGGGTCGAGTTGTACACACCGGCAAGGTAGGCAAAACTCTCTTCATTACTCGATGGAAGCCGGCAGGGCGACCATGATCCGCTGGACCAGGTTTTCCAGTCCTTCGCCGGACGCGACGGAAATGCCGACGCCTTCAGGAAAACTTCCGCCCAGCTGAACCCGCTCCTCCCCGGGGAGCAGGTCGAGCTTGTTCAGCACCAGCAGGCTCGGAATTTCGTGCAGCCCCATTTCCGTCAAAATAGCCCGCACATCCTTGACTTGGCGTTCCAGCTCCGGGTGAGCGGCGTCGGCCACGTGCAGGAACAGGTCTGCCTCATCCAGCTCTTCCAGCGTGGCCCGGAAGGCCTCCTTGAGTTCCGGCGGCAGACGGCGGATGAATCCCACGGTATCCGTGAGAATAACTTCCCGGTCTTCGGGAAAACGGACCCGGCGACTCGTTGGGTCCAGGGTGGCGAAGAGCTTGTTTTCGGCCAGCACCTCGCTGGACGTCAGTACGTTCAGCAGGCTGGACTTGCCCGTGTTGGTGTAGCCAACCATGGCCACGATGGGTAACCCTACCTTTTGCCGCCTGGCCCGGGTGGCCTCTCTTTGACGGCGTAGAGCTCCCAATTCTTGCTTGATTTTGGCGATCCGCTGACGGATTTTGCGCCGATCCAACTCCAGCTTCGTCTCCCCCGGTCCTCGCCCCCCGATACCCCCGGCCAGGCGGCTCATGGCCCTGTCCTGGCGGACCAGCCGCGGCATGGCGTAGCGCAACTGGGCCATTTCCACTTGCAGCTTTCCGGCCCTGGTCTTGGCGTGTTGGGCGAAGATGTCCAGAATCAGCTGGGTCCGGTCCAAAACTTTGCGCTCGCTAAGTTGGGTCAGGTTGCGAATCTGGGTGGGGCTCAAATCCTGGTCGAACAGCAGCAGACCGGCATTGGTCCGCAGGGCCTGGACCTCCAGTTCGGCCAGCTTGCCCTTGCCCAGAATGTGCTTGGGATTTTGGCGCGCCACCCGTTGGGTCACCACGCCGACAACGGCGATTCCGGCGGTCCGGGCCAGTTCCGCCAACTCCTGGAGGTTGCGTTCTTGTTCGGGTCGGGAGAGCGTGTCCACGCTGACCAACAGGGCCCGGTCCCCGGGTCGCCCGGCCTCCGGCGCGGCGTCTTGCGCGGCGATGGTTCTGCCCAATTCCTCTTCAATGGCTTCGGTTTGCTCCACAAAATCAACATGCACCTGGTCCCAGGATGCAGGGTGAGAAACGCGATACGGGCCCTGATCCGACTCGCCGGGCAGAAGGTGAGCCCAGGACGTCACGCTGGGCAGGCCTGAGGGGTCCAGGCCCAGGGCGGCGATGGAGTCCAAACGGAGAAAGATCAGGTCCATCAGATCTTCCTCGTTCAGAGGATCTGGATTCAGGTGGGTGTGCAGCAGGCGCAACCCGCGAAGGCGGCCCGGACCATGGCGTCCGGGGGGGAGTTCGGGGATGAGGATGCCGTGGGCGTCGCCTACAACGATGATTTTTGGACGACCCTGACGGTCGATGAGCAGCCCGATCTGGCGGCCCAGGTCCGTGCTGAGCATGGCCAGCTCCCGGGCCTGTTCCAGGGTGTAGCCACCCAGCGCGGGGTAGCGCCGTTGGTGGAGGCGGGTCAGGGCCTTGATCTGGCTCGGCTTGAGCCCGGCGGTGTTGCCGTGAATCTGGGCGGCTATGTCGTGACCTCTCCGAAGTCTTTTTCCAGATAGCCCGCGATCATCGCGTCATAGGCGGAGGTCAGGCGGAAGGTCTTGGCCGCGGTTTCGCGGCGTAGTGCCAGGCTGACGTGGTAATGCTGGGACCCCAGTTCGTCCATGACCCTGGGATAGTCTTCCGAGCCGGGAACCACCAGCACGCTGTGAAAGTTTTTCGCCGCGGCGCGGAGCATGGTCGGGCCACCGATGTCGATTTGTTCGACGCAGGCCCTCATATCCAGATTTTTCGCCAAAGCTTTGGCGAAATCGTACAAGTTGACGCAGATCAGGTCCAAAGGCAGCAGGTTGCGTTGGGTCAGGGTCCGGAGGTGTTCGGGATTGTCCTTGTCCGCCAGCAACGGACCATGGATGTGCGGGTGCAGCGTCTTCACCCGCCCGTCGAGGATTTCCGGGAACCCGGTGACCTCACTGACGGCACGGACCGGAAGTCCGGCGTCCAGGAGCGCCTTGCGCGTCCCTCCGGTGGAAATGAGCTGAACCCCGCCCCGTTGCAAAAACGTTGCGAACTCCACCAAGCCGGTTTTGTCCGTGACGCTGAGCAGGG
>SKYX01000025.1 GCA_007127655.1 Desulfonatronum sp. | reverse complement strand
TGCCCGCGGTGGAAACCCTGGGCTCGGTGACCGTGATCTGTACGGACAAGACCGGTACTCTGACCCGCAACGAAATGACCGTGCAGACCGTGCGCACAGCGGACCGCATCCTGACAGTTTCCGGTGTGGGATATGCCCCGAAAGGTCATTTTCAGGAGGACGACGCCGAGATCGATCCGCGGAAGGACAATCAGGACGTATTGGAACTGCTGCGGTACGGGCTGCTCTGCAATGAAGCTGAGGTGGCGGAGGTCGAAGGGCAATGGAAGGCCCAGGGCGCTCCCACCGAGGCGGCTCTCGTAACCGCGGCGATGAAGGCCGGGCTTGCCCAGAAGGAGGAAAACGACCGCTCCCCTCGCGTGGACGTGATCCCGTTCAGCTCGGAGCATAAATTCATGGCCACCCTGCACCGTGATTCGCAGGGCGGGGGGCTGATCATTCTCAAGGGCGCTCCGGAAAAAGTCCTGGAAGCGTGCGGCAGCCAGCGGACCGGAGAGGATCAGGGCAAGCTGGCCCCCGATTTTTGGGCGCAGGAAGAGGAACGCATCGCGTCCCGTGGCCAGCGGCTGTTGGCCCTGGCGGTGCGTCGGGTGGACGACGGCAAAGACCGACTGACTATGGACGACGTCCAGAACGGGTTCACCATGTTGGGGGTCTTCGGCATCATCGACCCGCCGCGGGATGAGGCCGTGGAGGCCGCGGGCAAGCTGATCGGCGACTGCGACGTCAGGCAGGAATGCGACAGCGCCGGGATCAACGTAAAGATGATCACCGGTGACCACGTGGCCACGGCCAAGGCCATTGGTGTCAAGCTGGGCATCGGGGACGGCGAAACGGCGCTCTCCGGCAAGGATATTGACGCCATGAGCGACGACGAGCTTCGAGATCGTGCTCCCGATGTGGACGTGTTCGCCCGGGTCACCCCGGAGCACAAGTTGCGCATTGTCACGGCCTTGCAGGCCAGGAACAAAATCGTGGCCATGACCGGCGACGGGGTCAACGACGCCCCGGCCCTCAAACGGGCCGACGTGGGCGTGGCCATGGGCCAGAGCGGCACGGAGGCGGCCAAGGAAGCCTCGGATATGGTTCTGGCGGACGACAATTTCGCCTCCATCGCCAATGCCGTGGAAGAGGGCCGCACGGTCTACGACAACATCAAGAAGGCGATTTTGTTCATCCTGCCCACCAACGGCGGCCAGGCCCTGGTGGTCATTGCCGCGATTTTTCTGGGGCTGGGCATGGCCGACGCAGTGAATGGGTTCAGCCTGCCCATTTCGCCGCCCCAGATCCTCTGGATCAATATGGTCACCGCCGTTTCTTTGGCTCTGGCCCTGGCCTTCGAACCAGCGGAGCGCAACGTAATGCGGCGACCGCCACGCCAACCGGATGAACCTCTGGTCTCCAGGTTTTTGCTGTGGCGAATCTCTTTTGTGTCCGTAATGTTGACCTTCGGCGCCCTGGGCCACTATCTGTTCATGCTGGACAGCGGCTCCTCCCAGGCCCTCGCCGCCACCGCGGCTATTAATACTCTGGTTTTTGGTCAGATCTGCTACCTCTTCAATAGTCGGTTCATTCATGAAAGTTCTTTGAACCGGACTGCGTTTTTGGGCAGTTCCGCGGTGTTGTGGTCCATCCTGGTGCTGGTGGTATTGCAGCTTGCCTTCACCTATGCTCCTCCGATGCAATTTCTCTTCCGTACCGAGGGGCTAGGCTTAGGGACCTGGCTGCGTATTTTTGTATTCGGCATCATTCTTTTTTTGCTGGTCGAAGGGGAGAAGTTTCTGTGGCGACGTTCCGGGGCTGTCCATTGACCTCATCAATTTGAACATTCGTCCGGCTTTTTGAAAATTTTTTGCTTCAAGGCGGAAGCTGCGCGTGAATGGTCCTCAGGCTCGTCTCTCTTCCGCGTGCCATATCAACCCAAGGAGTATGCATCATGACCCGCTACCTGCTCACGTTGGCAACGGCCCTCGTTCTCGGCGCGGCCTCTCCCGTTTGGGCCGCCGACCCCATCAAAATCGGCGCGATCCTTTCTGCCACCGGCCCGGCTTCGTTTTTGGGCGAACCGGAGCGCAACACCCTGCATATGCTTCAGGATCAAATCAACGAGCAGGGAGGGCTGCTGGGCAGGCCTCTGGAAGTAATCATCTATGACGATGAAACCGAGGTGAACAAGGCCGTGTCCGCGGCCAACAGGTTGCTCAGTCGGGACAGGGTGGTGGCGGCCATCGGCGCAACCACCTCCGGCAACACCCTGGCGGTCATGCCCCGATTCTCCTCGGCTCGGATTCCCCTGGTCTCCATGGCCGCGGCGGAGCGGATCGTCAAACCCATCAACCCTTGGGTCTTCAAAACACCCCAGTCCGACCGTCATGCCGTGATCAAGATTCTCGAGCACGCCAAGCTCGAAGAGTTCAGCAATATCGCCATCCTCACGGTCTCGGACGGCTTCGGCCAAGCCGGGCGAGAGGTGTTGCAGGAACTGCTGCCGGAATACGGAATGAACCTCGTGGCCGATGAGATCTACGGCCCCCGGGATACAGACATGACCCCGCAGCTGACAAAGGTTCGCGGCTTGAGTCCGGACGCGATCATCGTCTGGGGCACGAATCCCGGCCCCGCGGTCATCGCCCGCAATCGCGTTCAACTGGGCATGCAGACGCCCATGTACATGAGCCACGGCGTGGCTTCCAAGCGGTTCATCGAGTTGGCCGGGGAGGCAGCCGAAGGATTGATTCTGCCTGCGGGACGTCTGGCCGTGGCGGACCAACTGCCCGAGGACCATCCGCAGAAGGCCTTGCTCTTGGAGTACATCCAGGCCT
>SKYX01000396.1 GCA_007127655.1 Desulfonatronum sp. | reverse complement strand
GCCAGCATCGAAGCGCAGACTCCGCCCATCAGGAATCCCAGCCACGGACTGCCCGTGACCAGGCTGATCCAGAACGCGGACAACGCCCCAACCATCATCATCCCTTCCACGCCCAGATTGAGCACCCCGGACCGCTCCGTGATCATCTCGCCCAGGGTGGCGTAAAGAATCGGGGTCCCGGACTGCACGGCAGCGGCCAGCAGCGGGATGAGCAGTTCAATGGGCATGGCCCCCTCCCTTGTCGGCAGCCGCACCGGGCAGATTCAGCCGCAACCGGTAGTGGTGAAAGAACTGCCCTGCCAGCACGGTAAGCAGCACCAATCCCTCTAAAATGTGACCAAAGGCCGCCGGAACCCTCAACTCCAACTGCAAGACTTCCACGCCCACCCGCAGCCCGGCCAGCAGGAACGCGGCCAGGGCCATGGGTCCGATCTTCAGCCGGGCCACCCAGGCCACGACAATGGCCGTGTAGCCATACCCCACGAGGATGCTGGGCTGGAGGCGGTGGGCCACGGCCGAGGTTTCCACGAATCCGGCCCAGCCGGCCATCATCCCGCAGATGCCCATGACCAGAAAAACCAAAAACCCGTACGGCATGAAGGCATAGCGGGCCGCGCGCAGACTCTCGCCGCTGGCCCGGATCTCATATCCCAGCCGGGTCTTGTTCAAAAAAAGCCAGGCCAGACCGCTAAGCACCACGCAGAGCACCAGGCCCCAATGCAGCCGCGTCCCGCCCAGCATCCCGATCTGGGCCGCGGCCGGGTATTCCATGGTCATGGGAAAGTTCCGGCCCGCCGGGTCTTTCCAGGGCCCGTAGACCAGGTAGTTCAGGAAAAGAATTCCGATGTAGTTGAGCATCAGGGTGGAGATGATCTCGTTGACCCCCAGCCGGACCTTGGTCAGGGCTGGAATCAGGGCCCACAAGGCTCCGGCCGCTCCGGCGCAGAGCATCATCAAGGGCAGCAAAAGCGGGGCAGGAAGGTGGGGAAAGTTCAGTACGGCCCAGGCCGCTCCGATGGCCCCCAGGGCGAACTGGCCTTCGGCCCCGATGTTCCAGATCTGCATCCGGAAGGTGAAGGAGACCCCCAGAGCGCACAGGTAGATGGGTATGGCCTTGCGCAGGGAGTCCTCCAGGGACCAGGCACTGCCAAAGCCGCCTTCCCACAGCAGCCCCAGAGCCCGCAGAGGGGCCACTCCCTGCACGGCCAGTACCGCGCAGGCCAGGGTCAGGGACAACACCAGGGCCGCGCAAAAAACAAGGACCGAGCCCCATCCCAGGGGCTCGGTCCTTTTAACGACGCGAATCAGGCGCATGTCGGCAACCAGAGGAAGGAGCAATGCCGAAGATGCTGCATGTTGCTCGACCGTGTCTTCCTACCGGGTAGATCCGACAACCCCGCGCACAAACCAATCCATGGACAGCATTTCCTCGTCCGTGGCCTGAACGCCCTCGGCGATCCGAACTTCACCTTGCTGATCCAGCACCGGACCGACAAAGACGTCCGTAGCGCCGGAGCGGATATCTTCCTTCTTGGCCAGGACCTTGTCCTGAACGTCCTGGGGCACCATGGGACCGAAGGGCGCCAAGCCCACCAGGCCGCGATCCAACCCCCACCAGATGGACTCGCTGGTCCAGGTTCCGTCCTGGACCTGCTGGACCACATGCTTGTAGACCTCGGCCCAGTTCCAGATCGGGGCGGTCAGGTGAGCCTTGGGCGCGAAGGCGCTCATGTCCGTGTTGTAGCCCACGGAGTAAACGCCCCGCTCCTCAGCCGCCACTTGAGGGCCAGGGGAATCCTGGTGCATGGCGATCACGTCCGCTCCCACGTCCAGCAGGCTGTTGGCCGCCTCTTTCTCCAGGGCCGGATCATACCAGGTGGAACTCCAGACCACGCGCACCTGGACGTCGGGATTCACGGCCTGAGCGCCCAGAGTGAAGGCGTTAATCCCGCGGATGACCTCGGGAATGGGGAACGCGGCCACATAACCCAGAATGTTGGACTCGGTCATGGCCCCGGCCACCATGCCGGCGAGATAACGCGGCTGGTACATCCGCCCGAAATAGGTGCCCACATTCTCGGCCTGTTTGTATCCGGAACAGTGCATGAACACCACGTCCGGATGCTGGGCCGCGACCTTGAGCACGGAATCCATGAACCCGAAGCTGGTGGCGAAGATCAGGTTGTGCCCCCGTCTGGCCATTTGCGTCAGCACCCGCTCGGAATCCGGACCTTCGGACACGGACTCCACAAAGGTGGTTTCCACCCCGTCCAAGGCCTCGATGGCCTTCCGGCCGTCGTCATGGGCCTTGGACCAGCCCGCATCGCCCACCGGCGAAACATAGATGAACCCGGCCTTGATCTCCTTGGCCGCCACGGCGCCAGGCCCCATCAGCAGGGCAAGGGCCACCAAAACCGCCGTCACCATCCCAAACACGCCTCGCTTCATACTCGCATCCTCCAGACTTCAGGTTAAGGTTTTATGAGGGTTGTCATGATTTCAATCGCTAGCCAACACTTCCCGTTCCAGCATATTCGAACTCATTTTCTGCCCGCAACCCTGCACATCTTCCCGCATTGCAGCAGAATCTGATTTACCCTGCGGCAGGGGACCCATCTTCATGCGACGTATAGCCATCATCCCAGCACAGCCAGCCTCACCCAGCAATCCTGTTCAGTTTATCCTGGAATTGTCCGAGGTCGTCACAAAGAAAAACATATTGGAGTAAATCCTTGAGTTTTGGAGGATCCTTTAATGAAAAAACTTTATCCTGGATTTCTTGAGGTACGGAATGGAACTTCATATTCAAGGCATCCAGAAGCATGT
>SKYX01000134.1 GCA_007127655.1 Desulfonatronum sp. | reverse complement strand
TCCCCGATTCCTTGCTCTCCCCGCAACTCCATCCGAGCGGTGAGATAGCCCAGGATGTCCTTCAGCGAGATGATCCCCACCAGATTTTGCCCTTCCATAACCATCATCCGGCTCAAGCCCGCGGCGTTCATCTTCTGGAGCACGTCCATCACGTCCTCCTCCGGCCCCACGGAGTTGCTCCGGGAGCAGCGGCTCATGACTTCCCGGACCTGGGTCGTCGCCCATGTCTCCCGGGGTACTTCCCCGATCTGCCGGGTGGTGATGCATCCCTGAACGCCATGTTGATCCCGCACCGGATAGAACTTGTGGTGATGGCGATAGACATAGTCGTCCACCATCTCCTGCAAGGAGATGGAACCGGTTACGGTCACCGGCAGCTTCATCAGAGCGCTGACCCGTTCTCCGGCCAGGGCCTGCTTCACGGCCATTCGCTGGTAAGAGTTCCGGGCCGCGAAACGGATGAAAAAGCCGATCAGGCAGTACCACAGCCCGCCGACCAGATTGCCCGTCAGCACGTTCAGCAGACCGAGTCCGATCAGGACCAGGCCGAAGGTCATCCCGAAATTTGTCGCGACCCGCGTGGCCCAGAGTTGATCCTTCTTGAACTTCCAGAGCACGGCCCGCAAAATCCGGCCGCCATCCATGGGAAAAGCCGGGATCAGATTGAAAACCGCCAGGATCAGGTTGACCAGGGCCAGGTACATGAACACGCTGTTCAGGGCCTCGCCCATGCCGAAACGGATGCCGGAGTCGTAAACCAGATAGAAGCTCAGGGCCAGAAACAGACTGGCCAGGGGGCCGGCAATGGCGATCCAGAACTCGCTTTGCGGGGTCTTGGGCTCCTGGCTCATCTCGGCCACGCCGCCGAAGATGAACAGGGTGATGCCCCGGACCTCCACCCCGAATTTCCGGGCCACCATGGAATGCCAAAACTCGTGGAACAGGATGGAAAAAAACAGGCCAAAAGCGCCGATCAGCGCAAGCTTCCAGTACTCCAGCGGCTCCAGCCCCTCCAGCACGTGCGGAAAAAAGCCCACTGCCAGGGACCAGGTCACCAGGGCCGCGATGACGATCCAGCTCAGGTCCACCTTGAATTCAAAGCCAAAAGCCTCAAACAGCTTGAAACTCTTTCCAAACATGCGGTCCATCCTTTGTGAGCGTGACGGGATGAGGATAACGGGGGCGGGGTGAAACCGGCCTCCAGTTCAGTCGGCCGCCATGGCGTTCTTGCAGGATAGCCAGCCAGGCAGCTGCCATAAGCCCTACCGTGAGCGCCGCAAAATGACAACGCGGCACGGGAAACGCCCCCTCAAAACACGACCGCTTTTTTAACCGGAGACGAAAAACAAAAAGGCCCCGGATCACTCCGGGGCCTTTTGTGCTTTAGAATTCGCGACGGGATCTACCGAGCCCTGCTTTCAGCCCCACCTCGGGACCGCCCCCTGGACTGGCCCTGGGACATCCCTCGCGACGTCCCGGATCGACCGTGAAACGATCGCCCCTGGCGGGAACGGTCGCCGTCCCGGTCCCGTTCCGGCTCTACGCTGCCGGGTGCGGCGTAGTCGAAGCCTTCCAGGGTTCGCCGTTCGATCTTTCCGCCGAACTTGCGCTCAATGGCTCGGACCTGCTCGTCGTCCTCTCGGGTGACCAGGGACAGGGCCTCCCCGGTACGCTCGGCTCGACCGGTACGACCGATGCGATGGGTGTAGCTCTCGGTAGTGTCCGGCATGTCGAAGTTGATCACGTGGGAGATCCGCTCGCAGTCGATGCCTCGGGATGCGATGTCCGTGGCCACCATGATCGTATACTTGCCCGTACGCAGGCCGACCATGGCCTCCTGGCGCCGGTTCTGGGACATGTTGCCCTGCAGGAACGTGGCGGCCCAGCCTTTGCCCTCCAGCTTTCTGGCCAGGGACTTGGCCCGGTGCTTGGTCCGGGTGAAGACCAGCATGGTTTCGTGGTCCGTGGACCGCAGCAGTTCTTCCAGCAGCCCGGCCTTGAGATGGCCCGGCACGGGATAAAACGCATGGGAGATGGACGCCTTGCGGTCCGTGACCTCGGCCTTCACCTCCACCGGGTCACGCAGGTATTCCCTGGTCAGCTTCCGGATCTCATAGGGCATGGTCGCGGAAAAAAGCATGGTCTGGCGCTTGCCGGGCAACCGGGAGACGATGCGCCGGATGTCCGGGGCAAAGCCCATGTCCAGCATCCGGTCCGCCTCGTCCAGGACCAGGGTGTCCACCTTGGACAGATCCACCAGCTTCTGGTTCATCAGGTCCAGCAAACGACCCGGGCAGGCCGTGACGATGGTTGCCCGGCTCAGGCTCTTGACCTGGGGGTTCTGGTTCACGCCGCCGAAGACCGCGGCGCAGCGCATCCCGGTTTCAGCGCCCAACTCCACAAAGTTCTCATGGATCTGCACGGCCAATTCCCTGGTCGGGGCCAGTACCAAAACTCGGACCGGTCCCTGTTTGGCAACATCCAGGGCGAGCAGCTTCTGTAAAATAGGCAAGGCAAAGGCAGCGGTCTTGCCCGTGCCGGTCTGGGCTAGACCAAGAATGTCCCGCCCTTCCAGCAAAGGCGGAATGGCCTGGATCTGGATGGGGGTCGGAACCTGGTATCCGGCGCGAGAAACGCCGACCATGATGCGCTTATCCAGCGCAAAGGTTTCAAAATTCACAATAACTCCAAAAAATATAGATGAAAATCCGCAAAACGGCGTGATACGGACTGCGTGCCGAGATTTCGGCGAGGTAGGGGGAAAGCTCTGGGCTCGAGAATTCGTTCGGGCTGGACTCTGACCGGCGAGAGGGGGCCGATGGAGGAG
>SKYX01000330.1 GCA_007127655.1 Desulfonatronum sp. | reverse complement strand
TTGTGCATGGGCATGGCGGTGTCCATGATCGGGATTTTCCGGGTCGGGCCGGACGTGACCGTGGTCGTGGCCATGAGTATGGTCACCATCGTGCTCATGGGCTGTCTGATGGGCATGTCTCTGCCCTTTCTACTGACCCGCCTGCGGTTGGACCCGGCTACGGCCAGCGCCCCGCTGATCGCCTCCCTGGCCGACATCTTCGGAATTTTGATCTATTTCGGCATCGCCACCTGGTACCTGGGGCTGCAACATGTTGGATGACGTCAAGGGAGCCGCGCCATGAACATCACCTGCCGCAACTGTAAAACCCTGCTCCGGCGATCCGCGCAAGCCCATCCGGCTCGCCCCGACTTCATCGCCGTCCCGTGGTACCAGGACGCCAACGGCGCCCGGCACATGGCCCTGGCCTGCCTGCACTGCGGCACGGTGCACGACTGCCTCGGCGCGCAACGCCCGGCCATCTTCACGGCCCTGATGTCGCCGCTGAAGATCAACATGGTCAAGGTGACCGCCACGTTGAGCCACCAGGATGCGCTGCGAAACGCTCCTGAAACTCCGCGACCCGCCGCAGATGGTCAGCAAGCCGCAACGGCCCCGCTCCCGTCCACTATCCTGGAGGCTCTGCGCAAGTCGGCGGAAGACGGGATGAAAACAGGGGACAGGGATTAGGGGGGCGAAGAGAGGACTTGGGTTTGCCCAAGAGGATGGTTCCGAGGAGCCTTGCGGATGACGATATCGACGTCCTGCCCCAGGCGGTTCAGGAATTCCAGCATGTTCGCTTCGCTAATGTCGCGGAATCGGCCTCGCAACATGCTGGATAACGTAGGTTGTGGGATGTCGAGAACAAGAGCGGCTTGCTGCTGTGTCAGACGGCGACGACGGATGATATCGGAGATTTTATTGGCAAGTTGCGCCTTGACATACATGGTTTTCGCATCGGCCATATTCAAATCCCAATAGACATTTCCGCTACCTTCTTCAATTTCAAGCATACATCGCCTCTATTTCTCTTAACCGTGACCTGATCAATTCAATCTCCTGCTTCGGAGTCGAAATGCCCTGGGTCGATTTTTTCTGAAAACAGTGGAGCACGTAAACCGCATCGGAATATCGAACAGTGTATACAGCTCGATATGCATCACCATGAAAATGTTCGACCACTTCAAGCACGCCGGCACCTGAAAAGCTTTTGCCTTTGAGCGGCTTGGCGTCTGGATGTTTGCCTCCAGCTTGTGCCAGATGCAGTGCGTAACCGAAGACATCTTGAACTTCTTCGGGCATTTCCAGCAAGGCTTTCTTGCTGGAACCAATCCATCGTAAGGGTTTCAAAGCAGTCGCACCAAGTATTTATCCCCAAATGGGTGTTATTGCAAAGCCGGCATCCTTCTCGCTGATGAGCCGCAACCGGGGCGAGGGAAGACATCAGCTACGCCATGTATTGCTGATCATAAAGCTTTTTGTAGACGTTGGACGTGATGTAGAGTTTTTCGTGGTCTCCGGTGGCCTTGATCCGGCCGTTTTCGAACAGGAAGATTCGTGACGCCAGCCGGATGGTGCTGAAGCGGTGGGCGATGATCAGTACGGTCTTGTCCTGGATCAGACCGGCCAAGGCCTGCTGGATCATTTCCTCGCTGGTGGCGTCCAGGGCCGAGGTGGCCTCGTCCAGGATCAGGATCGGGGCGTTGCGCAGGAAGGCCCGGGCCAGGGCCAGGCGTTGCTTCTGGCCGCCGGAGAGGCGCATGCCCTTTTCGCCGACCACGGTTTCGTACCCGTGGGGCAATTCCTGGATGAACTCGTGGGCAAACGCCCGCTGTGCGGCGTACTCCACGGCCTCGGGAGGGGCGTCCTGGTTTCCGGCCAGAATGTTGGAGCGCACCGTGTCGTTGAACAGCACCGGGTCCTGGGGCACGATAGCCATGGACCGGCGCAGGTCTTCCTTGCGCACGTCGCGCACGTCCATACCGTCGATGCGGATCGCGCCCGCGGAAACGTCGTAGAACCGGGGGATCAGGTTCGCGAAGGTGGTTTTGCCCGCCCCGCTGGGGCCCACCAGGGCCACCACTTCGCCGGGGGAAATGGTCGCGTTGACGTCCTGGAGCACCGGGATGCCCTGTTCGTAGGCGAAAAAGACGCGCTCGAAATGGATTTCCCCCCGCACCTGGGCCAAGGACATGCTCTGGGGGGCTTCGGGATCGGGGACCGTGTCCTCGGTGTTCAGAATATACTCCAGGCGCTCCAGGGATGCCTCGCCCTTGCGGATTTCATTGTGGATCCGCCCCAGTTTTTTGACCGGCTCGTAGGCCATGTACAGCGCGAAAATCAAGGGGAGGATCATCTCCAGGCTGACCCCTCTGGATGCCGCGTAAAACACGGCCCCAGCCACTCCGACGGCAGCCACCACTTCGATGGTCGGGGAAAGGATGTGGGAGTACTTGACCACCTTCATGGCCCAGTGGAACAAACCCTGAGCAGCTTGCTCGAACTTGCGAATTTCCCGCTTTTCCAGGCTGAAGGCCCGGACTTCCTTGGTTGCCGTGAGGTTTTCGTTCAGAATGGTGGTCAGGTCCGCGGTCTGGGCCAAAAAACGATGCGCCCGGTGGAGCAGTTTCTTGCCGATGAGCCGGATGGGCAGGATGCAGATCGGGACCAGCAGCAAGGCCAGCAGCACGAAGAGCAGGTCCTGCTGCTTCATGGACAGGTAGACCACCGCGCCCAGGGCTCCGACAAAGGTCAACGGCTGCTTGATCAAGTCGTTGGCCACGTTGGTCACCACCCCCTGCAACTGCCCTGTGTCGTTGACCACCCGGGCCAGCAGGTCGCCGCTTTTGTTCTTTTGATAAAAGGCCAACGGCAGTTCCTGGAGCTTGCTGAAAACCCGTACCCGCAGCGCTTCCAGTACCTTTCCGCCGCAGTAGTGGATCAGGTAGACGTTCAGGAACCCGCTGGCGGCGCGGATCAGAAAGACGACGGGAATCAGCGCGGTCACCGTCAGCAAAATGGCTGTGGAGGGCGGTTCGGGACCGAAAATAACCGGAAAAACCCGGTCGGCCATGAAGGGCAGCCCAAAGCCGCTGGCCACGCCGAAAATCACCCCAAAAAAAATGGCCGCCGCGAATTGCAGCCGCACCGCGCCCAGCAGGGCGAAATAGGGCAAAAAACGTTTGAACAATCCTTCGCTTTGCTTTAATCGCATCGTGACGCATCACTCCCTGCAAATACTTCATCGGCACAAATCATTGGCATGCATTCTCCCACGGTTCTGATCATCAAGCCCTCGTCCCTCGGGGACATCGTTCACGGGCTGCTCGTCGCCCAAATGATTAAGGCCGGATTTCCGGGGGCCCGAATCGACTGGGTTTGCCGGGACGTTTTCGCTCCGCTGGTGGCGGCTTGTCCGGTGGTGGACGACGTCCTGCTCTTCCAGCGACATGGCGGACTAACGGGGTTCCTGCGCTTGATCCGCGCCGTGCGCAAGCGGCGTTATTCCCATGTTCTGGACATGCAGGGCCTTGCCCGCAGCGGACTGATCGCTTTGGCGGCCCGCGCCGACATGGTCGTCGGTCGGAGCGACGCACGGGAGGGAGCGGGAATCGCTTACCACCAGCGCACGCCCTTGCCAACCGTCGGCAGCGACGCCCACGCCGTGGGCATCCTGGCCGAATTTCTGCCTCTTTTGGGCTTGCCCAGGGTCATCGCCGCCCGGCTGCCTTTCCGACCGCCTGAGCGTCCGTCCGAAATCAAAACCGACCCACACTCCGACAATCACCTACCAGAGCGCCCTGGTCGGCTGGAGCCCGCCCCGGCGAGCGCGAAACCCAAGCCGATCCTGCTGTTTCCCGAAAGCAGCCGGCCTGAAAAGAATTGGCCGGGCTATGCGGCACTGACCAGGCTGCTGCTCGACGCCCTGCCCGACGTTTTCGCGTCCTGGGCCGGAGCCCATGCCGTACCGGGCCCCTCCGGTCTTGCGGGGCTTTCAAGGTCGCACTTGCCGCGCTTTCTGAACATGACCGGAAAAACCGCCCTTGCCGAGTTGCCCTCCCTCATCGCCCAGGCCTGTCTGGTGGTCGGCAACGACAGCGGGCCGTTGCATCTGGCCGCTGCCATGGGCGTGCCGACTCTGGCCCTGTTCGGCCCCACAGCCCCGGCCAAGTATCGCCCGTATCCCGGAGACGACCGACGCAATCGCGTCCTGCTCGCTCCCGACGGCGACATGCGTCTGCTCCGGCCCGAGGTGGTATTGGAGGCCGTTCGGATACAGCTCAGCGACGTGGCCCCAAGCGCGTTCCGGGATGGAACATAGCCGGAACGCGCTCCCTCACCCCGACCCTCTCCCAGAGGGGAGAGGGAGGCAATGGTTTCATTGCTTTCCAGAAATCATCGCAAATATCTGCTGATGGCGTCCACGGTCCGCCTCGTAGCGCCTTTCCCGGCCTGGTGCCAGCTCCGGGCCGCCTGGCCTATGGCCCTTCGCTCAGCCTGATCACGCAACAGCGTTTTTGCTGCGTCGAACAACTCCGTTTCATCCCGAACGACCTTGCCGGCCTTTGCCGCGAGCAGGGAATCGACCACGGCCCGGAAATTCTGCATGTTCGGCCCGAACAGGAGGGGTTTTCCCAGGGCCGCGGCCTCGATGGGGTTCTGGCCGCCCTTGTGCGGATCCATGCTCTTGCCCACGAAAACTACGTCCGCTGCCTGGAGCAAACGAACCATCTCTCCGGTGGTGTCGGCAACCGCCACGTCCGCCGGTACCTCGGCGGAGCCGGTGGACCGAAAGTGCGCGGCGACGGCCTCTCCGGCCAGCAGATCCCGCAGCTCGCCCCGCCGTTCGGCATGACGGGGGATCAGCAGCAGCTTGCACGGAAGCCCGTGGTCCGCGAGCTTGCGGGCCACCCGGAGGAGCATTCTTTCTTCTCCCGGCCAAGTGGAGGCCCCAGCGAACACCAGGGGGGGCGATGCGTCTGCACGATCCACGCGGCCCCCCCCGGTCCCCAGGCCCAGGTCCGTGCGCAACCGTTCCAATTCCACGGAACCCAGGATCGGGTCCGGGGTCATATCCAGCTTGAGGTTGCCACTGGTCACGATGCGATCCGTCTCGATACCCAGGCGCGCGAAACGTTGCCCGTCTTCTTCCGAAGCGGCCACGACCAGGGACAGCATGGCGAAGGGTTCGCGAAAAGGGCGCGGCAGGGCCTGCCAGCGGCGAAAGGACCGCTCCGAGAGCCGGGCGTTGATCAACACCGTCGGCACGCCCCGGAGCCGGGCCTGATGCAGATGTTCCGGCCAGATCTCCCCTTCCATCAGCAGGCACAGGTCCGGCTGAAGCCGATTCCAAACCCGTCGGCTGATGGGCCAGAAGTCCACCGGAAAATAGCCGAGGTGGGCAAGTCGCTGACCGTACTTGCGCTCAGCCAAAGCATACCCCGTGCTGGTGGTGGTGGTCATCACGATCTGGGTCGATGGATGCTCTTGGCGCAGCATTTCCAGCAGTGGCCCCAAGGCCTGCAACTCTCCGACGCTGACGGCATGGATCCATACCCGGCGGGTTTCGGCGGGCGGGGCAGGGATGTTTGGAATCCTTCCCAGACGCTGGCCAAAATGCCGAGCATAGCCTCCTCGACGCAGCATGCGCGGCAGATAGAAGGGCAGGGCCGCGAGGAGGGCGACGGGGAAAAGCAGGCGATAGAGCAGGAGCATGCGCTGTTTCAACGCAACCAAGACGGCTTGGGCGGGGGATTGCCTCGGGCCGCGTCAGCCCCAGAGAAGGCTCGGCTCCAGTACAGGCTAAAGGGCAATGCCGTTTTCCCGCAGGTCCTGGATCAAAAACTGGCGCATCTTTTTGCTCACCGGGCCCGGCCGAACATCATGAATGGGCTTCTTGTTGAAACGAACCACGCTCAGGGCGTCGATGGTCGTGCCCAGGAGGATAACCTCCCGCGCCAGATAGACGTCGTCCTCGGTGACTTGGCGGAAGATCACCGGCATTTCGTCCTTGACCGCGTCCAGGGCGCGCATCAGGGTGGTGCCTGTCAGGGCGTTGTTCAGTTCCGGAACCACAAGACGTCCCTGGGCGTCCACGAGACAGACGTTTTCCACGGCCCCCTCGGCCAGGAATCCGTCATCGTCAAAGCACAACGAATAGTCGCAGCCCGATTGCACGGCTTCGCGTTTCATCAGCACGTTGGGCAAATAGTTGACGCTCTTGATTTTGGCCATCAGCCCGCGCTTGGCGGGCATGGAACAGCGTGAGGCCGTGACACCCTTTTCGTAGGCGGACTCGGGCCGCGGATGCAGGGCGTAGGCCACGATGTACAAACCGGCTTTGGGGCATTCCCGTGGATCAATGCCGAATCCTCCGGGGCCGCGTCCCAGAAGGATGCGCACCATGCCCTGGTCCGCGGTGGCAGCCCGGGCCACATCCACGATCATGGTCTTCATGTCCTCCCAGGGGCAGGGCGGCTCCAGAAAAATTGACTTGGCCGAGAACATCAGCCGGTCCACATGCGGATCGAGCTGATAGAGCTTGTGCTCCACGAACTTCATGGTTTCAAAAACCCCGTCTCCCCGGTGGACCATGTGGTCGTCCAGGGGCAGGAGCATCAGCCGCGGGTCCGTGCCGATCACGCCGACCCGGTGGTCGTAAAAGGCCATGACCTCGCCGACCCCCGGCCTGGGGGCCTGGATCAGCCGTTCCAGGTAGGCATCTGAATCGTTGACGATAGTTAGCATCACCATACTCCGAATTCGTCTGATACAATGTCACGCGGCCCGAAAGTCGGGCCGCGGAAAACGAGAACTGGTCCGTCAGGAATTAAGCAAAAATAAGTTGAACAGTTTGATGAAAATTCAATGATATCCTAGGATTTTTTCTGGCAATTATTACCGTAGGGGCAGGCCTTGCGCCTGCCCTGATTCTCCGCAATTAAATGGAATGCCCGTATATTGCTGCTGTACCGCATTGCCGTGCCCCTCCAGGGTGGCCGCGAGGGCCGCCCTGGAGGGGCAAACGCGACAGGAATACCTGCCATACTGTCCAGGTTAATTTTGCTCGCTCCCTTACACTCGGATCAAATCCCGCTCCACAAGCACCTCCGCGATCTGCACGGCGTTCAGGGCCGCGCCCTTGCGCAGGTTGTCCGCCACGACCCACAGGTTCAGTCCGTTGGCAATGGACTCGTCCTCGCGGATGCGGCCGACGAAGGTCAGGTCTTCTCCGGCGGCGTGGATGGGCATGGGATAGATTTTCTCCTTGGGATTGTCCAAAACCTGCACGCCGGGGGCCTGGGCCAGGATCACCCGGGCCTCGGCCGAGGTGATTTTCTTTTCGGTCTCCACGTTCACGGACTCGCTATGACCGTAGAACACCGGCACCCGGACCGTGGTGGCGGTCAGCCGGATGGTCTCGTCGCCCATGATTTTTTGAGTCTCCAGGACCATCTTCATTTCTTCCTTGGTGTAGTCGTTGTCCAGGAAGACGTCGATGTGCGGGAGGCAATTAAAGGCGATCTGGTATGGATACACCTCGGTCTCGGGTTCCTGCATGTTGAACATCTGGCGAACCTGGGTCTCCATCTCCTTGATGGCCTTTTGGCCGGTTCCGGAAACGGCCTGGTAGGTGGAGACCACTACCCGTTTGATTTTGCCCACGTCATGCAGAGGCTTGAGCACCACGACCATCTGGATGGTTGAGCAGTTGGGATTGGCGATAATTCCCTTGTGCTTGGCCAAATCGTCCGGGTTCACTTCCGGAACCACTAGAGGAACTTCCGGATCCATGCGCCAGGCGCTGGAATTGTCCACCACCACGCACCCGGACCGGACGGCGATGGGCGCGTATTTCTCAGATGTACTCCCTCCAGCGGAAAAGAGCGCCAAATCCAGCTCATGAAAGGAATTTTCGTCAAGTTCTTCCACGGTCAATTGACCGCCCATGAACGGGATTTCCTGACCCGCGGACCGGGAAGAAGCCAAGGCCCGAACACTGGTCGCAGGGAATTCCCGCTGTTCAAGGGTCTTGAGCATTTCCCTGCCCACGGCTCCCGTGGCGCCCACCACGCCGACTCGCAATTGCTTGGCATGCATATGTCGTTACTCCTTAATTTTTTATTAGCGCGGTCAGCGCCGGACCTGTTCCATGATCCGCAGGCATCCATCCGAACGGTTCATGGTGTACAAATGAACCCCTGGGGCTCCGGTGTCCAAAAGGTCCTGGATCTGGGCCGCGGCGTAGGCTATGCCCACCTCCTGGACTGCGACGTCCCCTCCCCGCGCCTCGGCCTGTTCCAGATCCTTGAGAAATGCGGTCGGCAGTGTCGCGCCGCACATGGAGGTGATCCGCTGAATGAACTTCAAGCTGAAAATGGGCATGATCCCGGGGAGGATAGGCTTGGTGATCCCGGCTTCACGGGCTCGTTCAACGAATCGCCAATAGATGGCGTTGTCGAAGAACAACTGGGTCACGGCGAAGTCTCCGCCAAGGTTCAGCTTCATTTTCAGGAAATCCAGGTCCTCCTTCAGACCGACGGCTTCGGGATGTCCCTCCGGGTATCCGGCCACGCCGATTCCCATATCCGGATATTCGGCGGCGATGAACCGGACCAGGTCCGTGGCGTAGCGAAATCCGTCGTCCGACGGGACGAACGCGGTCTCTCCCTGGGGCGGGTCGCCACGCAGGGCCATCACGTTGGCCACATCGGCCCGGCCCAGATCGTCCAGAAATGAGCGCAGAACCTGGGTGGAAGCTCCGACGCAGGTCAGATGGGCCATGGGCTCCAAGGCGAAGTCACGTTTCAAGGTGGTCACGATCTCCAGCGTGGCGGCCTGGGTGCTGCCGCCGGCTCCATAGGTCACGGAGACGAACAGCGGGTCCAGGGTTCGCAAGCGCTGGGCCGTTTCAAAAAACTTCGGCCACAAGGCCCGGTCCTTGGGTGGGAAAAATTCCAGGGAAATTTTTGATCGTTCGGGTTGTTCCAACAAATTCTTGATTTTCACGATTGGGCTCCAGTCTGTTTCAGCACGTGATCATTTAGTGAGTACCGCGGCTGTCCCGTCATCAGCTACATGATGGTTTCGCCGATCTGAAAAATGGGCAGGTACATGCTCACCACCAGTCCACCCACCACAACCCCCAGGAAGACGATCATCATCGGCTCCAGCAGGGAGGTTAATGTTTCAACGGCCACATCCACTTCATTGTCGTAAAAGTCGGCTATCTTGGCCAGCATATGGTCCAGGTTCCCCGTGGTTTCTCCAATGGAAATCATCTGGACGACCATGGGCGGAAAAACACCCGTGGCCTCCAGGGGGTCGGCCAGGGTCTGACCTTCGGCAATGCTCTTTTTGGCTTCCAGTACACCGCGCTCCACGGTCTTGTTCCCGGACGTCCGGGCCACGATGTCCAGTGCCCCCAGGATGGGCACCCCGCTGGAAACCATGGTGCTCAAGGTGCGTCCGAATCTGGCCACGGCCACCTTGCGCAGTAGCGGGCCGAACACGGGCAGGGTCAAAACCCAGAAATCCACCATGATCTTGACCCGCTCGATGCGATACAGCCGTTTGAAGATGATCGCAAAGGCCACGGCCCCCAAGAATATGTACAGAATATTGTCCTGGGTGAATCGGCTCATGTTGATCACGATCTGGGTCGGCAACGGGAGGGCCGCGCCGAAATCCGCGAACATGGTTTCAAAGGTCGGGATGACGAAAATCAGAATGATGGCGATGACCGCCACGGCCACGGTGACCACCACGGCCGGATAGACCATGGCCGACTTGACCTTGGCCTTGAGTCTGGCTGCTTTTTCCAGATAATCCGCCAAGCGTAACAGAATCACGTCCAGAACCCCCCCGGCCTCCCCGGCATTGACCATATTGGCGTAGAGGTCCGAGAAGACCTTGGGATGCTTGCGCATGGCGTCGAACAGGGAACTGCCGCCTTCGATGTCATTGCGGACCGTGTAAAGCACCCGCCGCAACAGCTTGTTTTCTGTTTGGTCGCACATGATCTGCAAGGACTGCAGGATGGGCACTCCGGCGTTGATCATGGTGGAGAACTGGCGGCTGAAAATGACCATGTCCCGGTCGGAGATCCTCCCCTCAAGGAAGGTGCCTTCCAGCAGATCCTTGGGTTTGGGTTTGACCTTGAGCTGGGTGAATCCCCGACGGCGCAAGGCGTTTTCCGCCATTTCCAAGGTCGAGGCGTCGAAGTCGCCCTTGACCCTCCGGCCCAGCTTGTTGCGGCCCTTGTATAAAAATATGGCCATTCCAGCGCTCCTGATCAGTACCCGGCAGGGCACAGTCCTATGTCAGTTCCGCGGCCCGGACATCGCGGCCAACTCCGCCACGACACCCAGGTCGGCCGGCAAAAACGGCAACGCGTTTTCCGCAGGCGTCACCCAGGCGATGCTCTGGCCTTCTCGGGGGACGGGCTCCCCCTGAAACGCGCTTACCATGTAAAAAAAAACGTGCACATGCAAATCCGGGTACCGGTGGACTCTCTCCCGCCAAGGGTGAGAATCCGTGACACGAATCCCCAACTCCTCGCGCAACTCCCGCACCAAAGCCTGACCCGGCGTCTCCCCGGCTTCGATCTTGCCGCCGGGAAACTCCCAATATCCGGCCATATGCTTGCCTTCCGGTCGTCGCACCGCCAAGTACCGGTCACCGCGCCAAGCAATTCCCGCCACGACCCGCAAGGGAGCAGCCGTCTCTTCCTTCCATACCGTCATGAATCCCACCAATTAGCCCAAAAGACAGCATTTGACCAGAACGACCAAACCCAATCCTCAGGCTCCATCACTCA